>NZ_FMVD01000005.1:0-271977 GCF_900101945.1 Nitrosospira sp. Nsp13
TATACCTTGGCGCAACAAATCGCTTCTCCGCAGCGAACCACGTAGACCATGGCTTCCTTGCCGCTCATGAGCTGGCAGATGACTTCATCGACGAGACCCTCCTCGACGAGCGGTTCAATTCTTTTCGGAATTTTCATGGGCATTTCCGAGCGTGCAGTACTTGCCGCAAGCCGCTCGTCTCCTTGTCAAATCAAATTAAATCCAAACCCAGCAGTTGATCGCTCGCCTTTCACTCATTTTTCAGTTGGGCGTCATGATCCACCGCGAGTTCTCGCACTACGATTCAAGTTAAATTGTAAGGAGGGAAGATCAGCTTGGGAATGTGACATATTGCCGCGCGACAACATGTCACACCACTTTGCACATTTCGGCGAAAACAGCCATCCAGAAATAGACTCTTGCCGAATGAGCCATCAGCGGATGCCCTGGCCGGCACTCACGTGCGGATAGCAGAAGCGCTTTCATTTCATTACGATGCAATGTAAAACACCCGCGGGTGTGCAATCTCAAAGTTGATGAGACCCTATGTTCAACTGATTTTCGTATCCGCGTGAATCAATGGCGGCAATCCATTGTCCGTGGGCGTTATGGCTAAACGACACTCTCATCATGATGCGTACTCTTGACCCACTCTTGTACCACCAGACTGCCCACCATATCTCCTTCAACGTTAACCGCCGTGCGGAATGCATCCAGTAAGCGATCAATGGGAAGGAGAATAGCGATAGCCTCCGCGGGCAGGCCAACTGATTGCAACACCAGCACCATGGTTACCATGCCGGCACTGGGAATGCCAGGCGCGCCCATCGCGCCGAGCATAGCGGTGAAAAACACGATCATCTGCTGCATGAGATTGAGTTCTATACCCACCAGATTGGCGACAAACAGCGCCGCAGCGGCCTCGTATAATGCGGTCCCATCCATGTTAAGTGTGGCACCGAGCGGTACGACGAAGCCCGCAATATCGCGTTTGACATGCAGATGCTGCTCCACACAGCGCAAGGTGACAGGCAAAGTGGCCGAACTGGAACTGGTGGCAAAAGCCGTTACCAGCGCCTCGCGCGCACCGCGCCAGAATTTGAGCGGCGCCATGCCGGTCACCAGATAAAGTATCAGCGGCAGCACCACCACACCATGCAATAGCGTGGTGCCCACCACCACCACAATAAATTTTATCAGCGTCGCAAGCAAGGCAGTATCCTGGGTGGCGACCAGTTGTAGCAACAGCGCCATGATGCCTAATGGTGCCAGCCGCATGATCCAGCCCACCAGCATCAGTATCAATTCCAGAAATTCCTGCAACAAAACGATAATATTGGCGTAGCGCTCGCCACCCACTACCAGAGCTATCCCCAGCAAAAGTGCGAAAACCACTACCGCGAGCACATCGCCCTGAGCTAATGCCGTTATGGGATTCTGAAACAGTGAATGCAGAAAATGGGCAAAGAACTCGGGTAGAGACATCTGCTTGGCCTCAAAACCCCGCATGGCATCCTGAAACATCGCAAGCTGAAGTCCCTCGCCAGGGCGAAAAAGATTGGCAGCGGTCAATCCCAGTATCACCGCAAGCGCCATGGAAAATATAAAGAAACCCAGTGTGGCTTTCCATACCTTGTGAATCTGCCGGTGCGCACGCAAGTTGGCAACCCCAACCGCGATAGAGGTGAATACCAGCGGAATCAGCACCATTTTCAACAAATCAATAAACAATGTGCCGATCAGCCTAGCGACATAGAGCCCGTTTTGCGCGACGGCTGATTCTTGTCCAAGCCCGGAAAACCCCATACCCAGCAAGATGCCAGCCAGCACACCGAATAGAATCTGCGTGTTAAGCGATATTTTCTTCAACGGTTGATTCTGTTTATGAAATACAATTTTCGGGCGAATAACTCGAAAGATACCTGTTCGCAGTAGGATCAACTAAAGGATATCAATACGAAATGTTCGAAGACCTCGCAGACTCTTGCAGGCCGCGAGACAACAATACCAGATTTCTTGATCAAAAAAAGCCGGGTGATATCAGGCCTGGTAGATAATCGAATTAATGAGGATAGATCCGCGGTTCTATTTATATACGACAACCAGTCCGCTTCTTGCTGCGTATAGCATCCAGCTTGCAAGTAAACGCATGCTGTTAACATTAACCTTGCGGAAACCGGCGCGGAATATTTTGGACAGTTATAATCCCGTATGATTGACGGTCTTTCTTTCTCGCTTGTCACCCCCCCGTTAATAGCGTTTACGGTAACGCTTATCCTGATTGGGTGGTTGATAAAGAGCAGCGTCCTTAATGTCCTGGATCATCCTAACCCCCGCTCCCTCCATACCCGGGCCGTTCGCCGCACCGGTGGGCTCGGTATGATGTTGGGTGTAGCGGCTTCGTGGGGGTCTATCCCTGCGACCCTGCCAATTTCCGTATCGCTAGGCATCGCCCTTCTGGTGCTGGTATCTTTTGCCGACGATATTTTTGGTCTGCCTGTACTGGGGCGGTTGCTGATGCATGGCGCGGTGGCCATCTGGTTCTCGGTCGCACTGCTACTCGAAGCGCACGGGTGGATGATCGTTACAATAATCACCATTTTGGTCATCTGGATGATCAATCTTTATAATTTCATGGACGGCTCGGATGGATTGGCGGGTGGTATGACGCTAATTGGTTTCACGTGCTACGGCCTGACCGCTTGGCTTGCCGGAGACGAATCATTTGCCGTGATAAACTTCTGTGTTGCCGCAGCCGCTGCCGCTTTTTTGATATTTAATTTTTATCCCGCACGTATTTTCATGGGAGACGCCGGCGCGATTCCACTGGGATTTCTAGCCGCATCACTGGGTGTGATAGGCTGGGTGAATAACTCGTGGCCACTGTGGCTACCGGTACTGGTTTTTTCTCCATTTATTGCCGATGCTTCTGTTACGCTCGTAAGACGTTGCCTGAGCGGTGAACGATTCTGGCAGGCACATCGCGCTCATTATTACCAGCGTATGGTGCGTAGCGGTCTTGGTCACCGCAATACGGCACTGCTGGGTTATATTCTGATGCTGGGCTCGGGTGTCAGCGCAATGTGGGCCATGCACCAGGATATTACCGTTCAGCTTGGCGTCGGCGTGATTTGGGGCGGAATTTATTTGAGTATGATGATTGTGTCCGAACGGTATTTGGAGCCCTCTCCCGGCGACTGACAGAATGCCTTTACCCAAGCCCAACATACGCACAGCAATCGCTTTCGTTCATGATATCGCCGCAACGGTCGTAGCGTGGGGACTCGCTTATTCGTTCCGTTTCAATTTCGAAATACCCTCTTCATACCTGAAATCTTTTTGGGAAATCCTGCCTTGGGTCATCCCGATTCATGCGGCGGCATTCCTATGGTTTGGCCTATATCGCGGGCTCTGGCACTACGCGAGCTTGCCGGACTTGCGACGTATTCTGCTTGCGGTGTTGATATCGGCGGCGGCAGTGCCGCTGGTGTTATTCATGCTGCAGATACTGGCCGGCACACCACGTACCGTGCTGCTGCTGGCTCCCATTCTGCTTCTGCTGATCATGGGAGGCAGCCGCCTGGCTTACCGCTTATGGAAGGAGCATCGACTCTATGGATTAAAAAAGATCGAGGGTAATCTCGTCCTGGTGTTGGGGGCGGGCGACGGTGCAATCGGTCTGGTAAAAGAGCTCGCCCGCAGCGTGCAATGGCGAGTAGCAGGATTGCTGGATGACGATCCCGCAAAACACGGAATGATGCTGCATGGTTTCAAGGTACTGGGTCGCATCAATGAGCTGCCTGCCGTAGCGGAAAAACTGGGTGTGGCCCACGCCATTATTGCAATGACGCCTACCGCGATCGATCGCCGAAAGATTCGCCGCTCTCAACTCGACCGCCGTCATTCCGATCGCCTTCACCGCGATCGCCGGCATGCGCTGGAAATGTGTTCAACCGCTGGAGTCAAGGCCTTAATCGTACCTTCTTATGACGATCTGATCAGCGGCAAAATCACCGTGTCGCAAATCCGAAATGTTGAGCTGGATGATTTGCTGGGACGAGATCCGGTGGTGCTGGATAACGACAGGCTGCATGACTTGCTGGCGGGAAAAACGATACTGGTTACCGGAGCCGGCGGTTCAATCGGATCGGAGTTATGCCGGCAGATTGCCAAGTTTGAGCCGTGCCGCCTGGTATTGTTTGAATTGAATGAATTCGTGCTCTATAACATCGAACAGGAGCTCAGAATCAGTTTTCCAGAAATACCGATGGCATTCATGATAGGTGATATCAAGGACCCGGCCCGGCTATCTCAGGTGTTTACGCAGTTCCAGCCCGCCGTTGTTTTTCATGCGGCTGCTTACAAGCATGTCCCGCTGATGGAGCAGGAGAATGCCTGGCAAGCCGTCCTGAACAATGTATGGGGAACTTATGTCCTGGCGCGGACGGCAATCCAGCATGGAGCGGAAAAATTCGTACTGATCTCAACCGATAAAGCCGTCAATCCCACGAACGTCATGGGTGCCAGCAAGCGGCTGGCCGAGATGATTTGCCAGGCATTGCAGCAATCCGTTTGCCTGTCGGCGGGGGAAGATCCGGGTGATGCTGTCCAAAAAACATGTTTTGTCATGGTACGTTTTGGTAACGTGCTGGGTAGCACAGGCAGTGTGATTCCAAAATTCCGCGAACAGATTGCAAAAGGGGGGCCGATTACCGTCACCCATTCCGAGGTTACACGCTACTTCATGTCCATACCTGAAGCCGCGCAGCTGGTGCTGCAAGCCGGCTTAATGGGAGGAAAAGAAGGTGGTGGAGAAATTTTCGTGCTGGATATGGGTGAGCCCATCAAGATTGCAGACCTGGCAAAGGATATGATTCGTCTATCAGGCCTCACCGAGGGAGATATCAAGATCGTCTACAATGGATTACGCCCTGGGGAAAAGCTCTACGAAGAATTATTGGCCGACGATGAAAACACTTTGCCTACACCGCATTCCAAACTGCGCATCGCCCAGGCTCGCCAGGTAGACGCACAATGGCTGGCAGATCTCGTGGCATGGCTGAATGAACACCCGGTACTCAGCGATGAGGAAGTCAAACAAGGGTTGACAAGATGGGTGCCAGAGTACAAACAGGGAATCGAGCTAGGCAATCAGTAAATAACGGGTTCAACCTAAATCCGGTAGTTGGACGGGGTGAGGTGTGCGGTTTTTGGGGTGCAGGGCAAGGCGCAACGACGCGGAATGGTCGTTCCATTCCAAGAAGTTGCAACGCGGTCTTGTGCCGCAAAAAATGTACAATTCACCCCGTAGCAGCCTCACCCGGAAGGTGAGAGTCAAATAATAAGAAATATTGTTATTAATCAGAACACTGATCTATTAAATGAGCGGTCAACTACCGGATTTAGGTTCAAACAAAAGTTCGAGCAAGCCTGGCATAAGTACCTTCTTTGGTAAGTAATTCCCGGTGATCGCCGATTTCGGCGATGCGTCCTTTTTGCAGCACTACGATACGATCCGCTCTCTCCACGGTGGATAAACGATGCGCTATGACGAGCGTGGTACGTCCGTGCATCAGGGCTTCCAATGCTGCCTGCACATGATGACTGGTTTCGAAGTCCGGCATCTGAAGCGTCTCATCCATAATCAGGACAGGCGAATCTCTCAGCAATGCCCGGGCAATGGCGACACGCAGCCGTTGTCCGCTGGAAAGTTTTACGCCTCGCTCCCCTACTAAGGTTTGCAATCCCTGCGGCATTTCCCGAATGAATTCCATTGCGTGAGCGGCCTGTGCCGCGGCAGTGATCCTGGATTCCGTTTCACGTCCCATGGCGCCATAAGCGATGTTGGCTGCTACGGTATCGTTGAATAGTGTTGCACCTTCGGAAACCAGCGCGATATTGGCGCGTAGACTGGCTAATGTGAGGCTTGCCAGATCATGGCCATCAAGCAGAACTCTCCCCGCCGTGGGACGAATGAAACGTGGCACCATATTCACGAGGGTGGCCTTATCGCACTCGGAGAGACCCACCAGCGCCAATGTCTCCCCCGGTTGTATGGTCAGCGTGATATCCAGTATTTCGCCTGCACCCGAGCTTATTCCGGAACTTACGGAGTCACGGCAAAAACTGACCTGTTCGAATCGCAGTTCCCCACGCGCACGGTCGATGGTAATTGTTCCTGTATCCGCCCCTGTATCCGGTTCAGCCGCCTGATCCAGTAACGAGAATACGCTCTCGGCAGCGGCAAACTCCTGCTGCTGGAACTCTTTTACACCGGCAATACGCTTCAACGGCGCACTCAGCATCAGCATGGCCACGACGATGGATACTAAACTGCCCACCGTGGTTTCATTGGCGAAGGCTTGCTGCGTCGCAAGATATAATATGACCACCAGCGCAACGGAGGTTGCAAGTTGCACCAGCGGGACGCTTAAAGCTGAAATGGCGATCTGCCTCATGGTAAAGTCGCGCACCCGGCTTGCTTCCTCTCCCATGCGATGGGTTTCGTATCGCCGGCCTCCGTAAAGTCTGACCACCCTATGGTTTTCAATGGACTCCTTTAATACCTGAGTGATGCTATCCGCTGTTTGCCGCGCCTCCCTCTCCACACTTTGCAGCCGCTCGCCGACGGACCGCATGATCAGCAGGATCACGGATACCATCAATAAAGCCAGTACCGAAAGCTTCCAATTAAGATAGAGCATCCACGCCAATAACCCGATAACAGTCAACGTATCGCGCACCATTACGGTTATTACGCCGATGACGGCAGAAGTGAGCTGGGTGATATCGGACGTGAGTCTGGCAACGAGACTGCCACCGGGCTGGCTGGAATAATAACAATCAGGCAGGATCAATAGCTTATTGAACATTTCCGCCCGCAAATCCACCACCAGTTTGCTGCTTACCCAGTTGATCGCATAGGTGCTGATATAGCCTGCCACACCGCGCGCCGCAAACAACACAATGATTGCCAGCAGAACCAGCTGCATCGATTCCGTGTCCTTATTGACAAAAGCGCCGTCCAGCAGCGGCACTGTCAATGCAGCTATCATTGGCGCGGTAGCCGCCATCGCAATCATACCCATCAGCGAGAATACGAACACTTCCCAATAGGGCACGATATATTTCATCAGGCGCGAGTACAACCGGCGGCTGTTCATGGCTTATGGATCTTGCGTGAATGAAAAGATAAAACCGGTAACCAGCGGACTTTAGCAGCGTGAGCGTGACTAGGCAATGTGTGGAGTTGCCGGATAATGCGATTTGGGGCTCATTTGTTTCCGTCAGTCACGGCTCCAATTGAGCTCCCTGATCACCTATGACAGCCACGACGATCAGAAAGTGTATGTGATACTTCCCCAGACCGTTCGGGGAATTCCATTAAACCCGATTGCCGGCTGGTATTTTTTATCGAGAAGATTATCAATCTGGACTCGCAAGGTTGGTCCTTGCTGAAGCTTGTAGGATGCGCTAAAGCCTACTATGACCATTGCCGGCAATTTGTGCAGATTTTCAATGTCGTCATACCTCGCACCCTCGCCTCTCGCTATGCCCTCCACCATGAAATTTTCTGTCGCGTATCTCATCGCCACGGTGCCGAACATCCTGGATCTGCGTGGAAGAATGGTATTGAGCTGCTGGTTGCGCGGATCCTGGAAGGTCATATTTGTCCGTATCGTCCAGTTCTTGCCAATGGGTTGAGTTCCACTCACTTCAAATCCGTCAATGCGGGCCTCGGAGATATTCTCCACCTGCGAGAATATGTTGTTAATCACGATGGCATCTTTGATGGTATTCATAAAATAGCCAAACCGATAACTTGCACCAGCCCCGTTATATGACACAAATGCTTCATGCATCCTGCCGCGTTCCGGCTTGAGATTAGGATTGCCGCCGAATCCGAACATCGTGGGAAAATAGAGATCATTGAATGTCGGCGCCTTGAACGACGACGAAGTCAGCCCTCCCACCCGCCAGGAATCGCCCAATTTCCGCGCCAGGGAAACTGAATAGGTGTTGTAGTCTCCGAACTGGCTATTATCATCGTGGCGAAACATGCCCTCCACCACATGCCGGCCGGTATCCAGTTGCGTTCCCGCAAATCCTGCTACATTGCTCCGGCTTGTGGAAGTAAAATTCGTTGTGCCGTCCACGCCCTGCTTTTCATGATCCATGCCGGTAAAGATCCGGCCGATATTGAGTTTCTTTTCCAGCTGCACCGACGCCTGCAGGGAATGGCTATTGAATACGGCGGGAAAAGCGCCACGCACCGTTGAATTGTCGGTGGATGCGCCATACGTGGCCATCACGTTGAAATCACGGGGAAGCGAATAGATACCTCTGACGTTGGCCATGGCGATCGATTGTATGTTCATATCGGCCGTTGTCGGCGAAGCGTCAAATGAAGTCTTGACCTGGGAGCCCAGGGCGGTGGCTTCCACCTGGAAATCCGGTGTTATCCAGCCCCCTGCCTTGGCTACAACCCCTATCCGTTTCCGGGGATCGTTATCCGGATTGTAGGCGAAAGGATTATTGCTGTTCGTTGCGGACCCTTGCCGGATAATATCCTGCACCATGCGTACCCCTGCATAATAGGAATCTCCCCGTACTCCGAAACTACCGGCAGCTCTCTCTGAGAATCTCGACCCACCCCCGCCTGAGAACATGATTCCTTTCGGTATATCGATATTTCCCCTGATCACCCCTCCCACCGCGTTAGACCCAAACGCGGCTGACGTTCCCCCCTGAATAACGTCAACAGATGATAATAAACCTGGCGCAATGGCGGCAAAGTTTGGCGCTCCGTTGGTTGCTGAATACATCTTGACGCCATCGATCATAAACAATGTTTGATTCGAGTTGGAGCCGCGCATAAATAGGGACACCGGACCGCCTGGACCGAGCTCATTGATTTGTACCTGTTCCTGCAATACCGTCTTCCAGTCGTTATCCTCAACCTTCAATTTCACCGTGTTAATCCGTAGATTGGTCAGTTCTTGATTCATGGGAATCCGATTCCCACCATAAATAGTCAGTTCCGGCAGGATCGTCTTAGGAACGTCGTTTGCCAGTGCCAATCCAGCCTGATTCACTATCAACCCAAGGATTAACATGCGACCTGATTTCATTCATTACTCCTCACGGGTATTGGTATTAACATGCCCTTCACTTCAGATCAGGACACGTGTTTCGATATTGGGTGTCGCCAAAGAGTGCTTTCGCATATTGGCACGCTCGCGTTTATCTATGCGTAGACCCAACCGGGTATATACGCACCACAAAAAGCAGCCGTTTATCTGAAATGAAATGCACGAACTCGGTGTTAAGCAGACGCCCCGTCCACTGTTTTAATAAACGGAGAATTACCGCGCAGATGTCGTGAACGAAAAAGGATCGATCAGGATACCGCCCCACGCGATAGTTCCCCATGCCGTATGCGTTTGAGGCCGGTATCCGGGCTCGCAAGTCTTGACGTATCGCCTTCCCATGAACCGGAGAATTCACAGTGGCATCAGAGAGCCTCTGAACACACAAAAAACTTGTTCAGAGTTCCCTGGTTGATACGTCCGCACTTGCTTACCGTTGCGGGGGCAGCCCAGGCATGTCACCTGGTTCCCGTTTAACTCGGCCGCACAGCGGCCAAAGCACCTTAAACGTGGCGGGAATTCTACCAGAATCAGACTGCCTGACTGAATCATTCGGATAGGTATTTTCGTCATACGGGACCCGCAAATGAAATTGGCGCGACAGACCTGGAAACAACATTTGAACAACTCCCTTATCAGTTGACTCAACAAGGATTTCCGAACTATAGTGAGCCGATGGAATCCGAACTCAGCTCCCTGGAAGAGAAAATTAATCAATTCGTGCGATTGTGCCAGCAGCTGCGATCGGAAAATATTCAGTTGCGCCAGCAATTGGCGAGCGCCGCTAGCGAAAATAAACATCTGGCGGAAAAAATAAGCGCCGCAGCTGGCCGTCTGGACGCCCTTCTGACGCAACTTCCCGAAAGCGAAGAATGAAAACCACCGCTACCATGGACGTCACGATTATGGGACGCGAATTCCGGGTCACCTGCCCTGACGAGGAACGCGAGGAATTGCTGCAAGCGGTTGCTTATCTTGATAAAAAAATGCGTGAAATCAGGGACAGCGGGAAGGTGGTGGGTTCCGAGCGCGTCGCCATCATGGCGGCGCTCAACATCGCTCATGAATTGCTCACGACAAGAAAAAGAGGAGGCTTTGACATGGAAGAATTTAAGCGTAGAATCGTTCACATGCAGGTGGCGCTTGATGCCGTAATGCCGGAACAAGACAAGCTGTTTTAATCCGTATTACGAAGCTTTCAGGTCAGCCCGGTTAGGTTTCCAGCTTGCGCTCAAGGCGGAATGTAGTAAGCGGATTATTCTGTCTGAGGGTGAGAATGGGTAAAAGTTGTTCCCTGCGGTGTTCGTTTAGACCTATATTCTTTGAACCAACTTTTTTAAGAATCGGTTACGAACCAAAGTGACGCTGTTGTGCGCATCCTATTGGAAGCGCCTGATGCGTCCGGCTAGTGACCACCTTGGACCTTAAGGTTCAAGATAAATGGTCTGACGGCATCTGCGGGGACTTTATTGCAGAAGACAAAAAAAGCGGCCATGCCGCTTTTTTTGTCTTCAATCTGTTTCGCTGCTCCAGGCATGCGGCCATATGCGATGAAACGCATGACTCGCTCGTGAAGTGAAGAGAAATTTTTTCGTCCTGTCTGTTCCATATAGAAGAGGATCTGCCTATATGAACCCATCCAGCTCCCGCATTGATCCCGATGGCACCCGCCTCCCCATCAAACTCGACACAACCTCGAACGGAGAATTCGAGCCGGTGCCGTTATCGCCCGCGAATAACGCCGCAAACCGCCTCGCTCACGAAGCTGCGACCTCCAATGCGAAGTGTTTAGCTGTTTCACGAAGAGATTTTCTCATTTCCGCGTGCGGCGCGGCCTCCACGCTTCTTGCTTTTAATGCGGCAAATGCCGCGGCTGGCAAATTAGGCGGATTTTTCGATCTACCGGCTGAAGCCGCGCTTGAGCCGTCGCTCGCGCAAGCTGCTATCGGCGGTGGCAAGGAAGAATTCATCTTCGATGTGCAAGGCCACTTCGTGGACCCGAATGGCGCCTGGCTGGGGAAACTTCCCGCCGGCAACACCCCGTTAAGCCAGATGCCCAAGGCAGGCTGTGCGCTTGCAGCAGAGCCCGGCTCGCGCAGCTACTTGCGCTGCCTCGGGCCCGAGGAATTCATCAAGGACGTATTCCTCGATTCCGATACTGACATGATGGTACTCTCTTTTGTCCCCTCGACACCCGATGCCGAGCCGCTTACCATCCAGACTGCGGATGCGATACGGAGGATCGTCGACCGGATGGAAGGCATGCATCGTCTGCTGCTCCATGGACGCGTCAATCCCAACCAGACGGGCGATCTCGACGCAATGGATGAGTTGAAAGAGCGCTGGGGTGTGTCCGCGTGGAAAACTTATACCCAGTTCGGTCCGGGCGGTAAGGGTTATTTCCTGTCGGATGATATTGGCATCCAGTTCATCGAAAAGGCACGCAAACTCGGCGTTAAGGTCATCTGTATTCACAAGGGGCTGCCCTTCGGCAAACAATCCTATGAACATAGCCAATGCAGTGACATCGGTGTTGTCGCCAAACGCTTCCCCGACGTTGCTTTCCTGATCTATCATTCGGGTTTCGTCACCAGCGTCCCCGAGCGTGCCTTCGAGGGCAGGGGCGCGGATGATGGCATCGATACCCTGATCCGCTCACTCATCGAAAATGGCGTCGCACCCAATAGTAATGTTTACGCCGAGCTCGGCAGCACCTGGCGTTACCTGATGCGCGACCCGGAGGCCGCGGCGCATGCGCTAGGCAAGCTTCTGAAGTACTGCGGCGAGAATAATGTCCTTTGGGGTACGGACTCCATATGGTACGGCTCCCCGCAGGACCAGATCCAGGCATTCCGCGCATTCCAGATCTCTGCCGAAATGCGCGCGAAGTATAATTATCCTGAAATTACGCCACAGCTACGCGCTAAAATCTTTGGACTCAACGCAGCGAGGGTATATTCGATCAGCCCGGAGGAAGTGAAACGATATACCCAGCGCGACCGAATCGCGCGCGAGCGGTTTGCCTACCTTGAGCACCCTGAGCCGCACTTTCTTACCTATGGACCGAAAACACGGCGCGAGTTTCTTAGGTTACCCGGAGCCGGGCAACCTTGATTCATCAATGAATTTAAACAAAGCTCTCCATGGAGTATCGGTCTCCATTAATTATCCGTCCGCCCCCTCTCTCCCACCGTCATTCCCGCGAAAGCGGGAATCCAGCGCTAAACAATCCCCTGCCATAAATCCCTCCAGCCAGGATTGATCTTCTCGATCAATTCAATCTTCCACAACCGGTTCCATTTTTTGAGTTGTTTCTCGCGCCGGATCGCCTCGGTCATTTCATCGTGCATTTCGAAGTAAACCAGCGTATGCACACCATATTTTTGGGCAAAGCCTTCCCCCAGGTTTTGCTTGTGCTCCCACACCCGCTTCACCAGGTTACTGGTCACACCGATATAAAGTGTGCCGTTACGCTTGCTTGCAAGGATATAGACGGCGGGACTACGTCCCATCAGTACACGTTCCAGATTGTAATTTTCATCGAATTGAAAACCCAGTCGTCATTCCCGCAAAAGCGGGAATCCAGCAGCTCCATAAAAACTGTGGATTCCCGCTTTTGCGGGAATGACGAAGAAATAATGTTAGCCGTCTGCATGTCCCTTAAATCCGTCCGCACGTCTACGTGAAACTTATTCAAAAACCGCTTCAGTCTGCATTAACTTAGTGATGCCCACCGCAGAATCAAAGAATTATCAGCATTAAGCTCCACCGAAGTCCCAGATCTTTTGCCTTCCCTGTTGAGGGTATCCCTCAGCCAGATGGCATCATTCGCAGGTGCGCGATTTAGCCTGAACTTCTTAATCTGCATGGGCGTCATGTGCAAGCTGATCAGATTGCCGGTCGAGGACTCCACCCTTGCAAAATACATCAGAGACAAATCTCCCCGGTATGCCTCGTGCCCTGAGATCCCTTCATAGTCATTCAAGAAATCGCCGCAGCCGTAAAGGATAAGCTTCTCTTTATAAACCTCGATTCCCTTTGCGTGATGGGATGAATGGCCATGAACGACATCCACATCGGCTTCATCAATTAATTGGCAAGCGAATTCCTGTTGCTCACGCGGAATCTCATAACCCCAGTTATTGCCCCAGTGAATCGAAGCAACCACAATGTCGCCAGGGAGCTTTACGGATCTGATGTTATCGTGAATGCCTCGAACCGTTTTGGAAGAAAAGTCGCGCAACAAATTGACCCCCGGTCTCTCCGCCGAAGCGGCCCAGCTCCAGGGTATGCCGCTGGTTTCAGAACCAAATGAGAATACAAGCACCCTTCCCTTTCCCCGCACGGCCGACACCGTGGGAGCCCGCGCCTGTTGAATATTCAAGCCCGCCCCCGCCACTTTGATACCAGCCATTCTCAAGGTTTTCAACGTCTCGGCAAGGCCGGCATACCCCCAATCCAGAACATGATTGTTGGCAAGCGCGCAGCAATCGATACCTGCCGCGGTAATACAGGGAATATTATCCGGATGCATCCGGTAATTGACTGCCTTGTTCTCCACCTCGTCGCTGCGGGTGATCGCAGTTTCGAGATTAATGATGCGCACGTCGGGCTTCCTTCGCTCCAATTCGGCAAGGGCATCACCCCAGATATAGGAAAAATCCACTGGCTTCGGAATTGGCCCATTCACTTCTTCGGCAAGTTCCATGTAACCAGTCGCGCTTTTCATGTACCGCTCGTAAAGAACAGGGTTGCCGGGGTGGGGCAAGACCTGGTCTATCCCCCTGCCTGTCATGACATCGCCGCATAGAAATAGCATGATGGAACCGGAACCTTGCCCTGAAGCATCCTGCTCACGATCCTCCGTAGTCCCTGCTTCACGGGTGCTGACGGTCATGCCATGGATCGTGCTTATCTGCGCCTCAATCGGGCGAGCTATCATGGCGAATCCTGTAGCAAGTGTGGAAACGAGAAATTCGCGACGCTCCAGTCGTGGGTTTGTTTGAGCTTCCTTGGTTTTTCTCATGACAATAATCAACAATCGCATGACTGTAATCTCATGTTAGACGATAAATCAGAACAAGTTCGATATCCGGGCAGATCTGGTATTAGTCCGTGATCCGTACTCCGGGAGTAGCACGGCTATCCAATGCTCAGGTGTAAGGATGTCGATCCGTGACTACGGGGGATCTGTCCAGTACACTATTCAATAAGAACGATAGCCGCTTCAAATAAACCCGATTCCCGATACAAGGAGATACCTATGAGCAATGACAAGAAATTGACCACCAATGCAGGCGCGCCTGTTGCTGACAATCAGAATGTCATGACCGCGGGGCCACGCGGCCCGGCACTCCTCCAGGACGTATGGTTCCTGGAAAAGCTCGCCCATTTCGACCGCGAAGTCATTCCTGAGCGGCGCATGCACGCCAAGGGTTCAGGCGCCTATGGCACGTTTACGGTGACGCACGATATTACCCGCTACACACGGGCAAAGATTTTTTCTCAGGTAGGCAAGAAAACCGAGTTGTTCGCCCGCTTCACGACGGTAGCGGGTGAGCGCGGTGCCGCCGATGCCGAGCGCGATATTCGCGGGTTCGCACTGAAGTTCTACACCGAGGAAGGCAACTGGGACCTGGTCGGCAATAATACACCGGTATTTTTCCTGCGTGATCCGCTCAAGTTTCCCGACTTGAATCATGCCGTCAAGCGCGACCCGCGCACCAATCTGCGCAGTCCGCGCAACAACTGGGATTTCTGGACATCCCTGCCGGAAGCGCTGCATCAGGTCACCATCGTCATGAGCGATCGCGGCATCCCCGCCAGCTACCGGCACATGCACGGGTTTGGCAGCCACACATTCAGCTTCATCAATGCCGCCAACGAACGCCACTGGGTTAAATTCCACTTCAAGACGCAGCAGGGAATACGCAATCTTACCGATGCGGAAGCCGCTGCCATCATCGGGAAAGATCGCGAAAGCCACCAGCGTGATCTGTACGAAAGTATCGAAAAAAGCGACTTCCCCAAATGGACGCTGTTTGTTCAAATCATGCCGGAAAAAGAAGCAACAACCTGTCCGTACCACCCCTTTGACTTGACCAAGATCTGGCCGCACAAGGACTACCCGCCGATTGAAGTGGGCGTGATGGAGTTGAACCGCAATCCAGAAAACTTTTTTGCCGAGGTGGAACAAGCGGCCTTCAATCCAGCCAACGTCGTGCCAGGCATCGGTTTCTCTCCCGACAAGATGCTGCAAGGCCGGCTGTTCTCATACGGCGACGCCCAGCGTTACCGTCTCGGCGTCAACCATCACCTCATTCCGGTGAATGCGGCACGTTGCCCGTTTCACAGCTACCACCGCGATGGCGCGATGCGCGTAGACGGTAATTATGGCGGCACACTTGGCTATGAACCGAACAGCTACGGCGAGTGGCAGCAGCAACCGGATTTCTCCGAACCACCATTGAGCCTGGAAGGTGCCGCCGACCACTGGAATCATCGTGTGGACGAGGATTACTACTCCCAGCCCGGCAATCTGTTCCGCCTGATGCCCCCCACACAGCAACAAGTGTTGTTTGAGAACACCGCACGGTCGATCGGCGGTGCGCCTCGGGAAATCCAGATTCGCCATATAGGAAACTGCCTGAAAGCCGACCCGGCCTATGGCAAGGGAGTGGCCGATGCACTGGGAATTCCGCTTAATGAAGTATCTTAGGTAAGGGAAGGGCTCTGGCGGACGGCATTCCAAACCTCAGGACTCCCAAATAATTGGGGCCGACTTCAGCTATTGAAGTCGCGCTGCCGTGCTGTGACGGTTCCGTTATACTATCCCGGGCGTGGCACTGGAATGAGTGACGATAATGTACCTACAGGTGAATGATATATGCGTTACTGGCTAATGAAATCAGAGCCGTCCGATGTAAGCATCGACGACCTTGCGTCGATGCCCAAGCAAACTGTCGCATGGTATGGGGTACGCAATTATCAGGCACGCAACTTCATGCGCGACCAGATGCGCGTTGGCGATCAGGTTTTTTTCTATCATTCGAGTTGCGAGCAACCGGGAATCGTGGGGATTGCCGAAGTCTGCAAGTGCGCGTATCCCGACGCCACCCAATTCGATGCTGGTAACAAATATTTTGATCCGAAAGCGACGCCGGAGAATCCACGCTGGTTCAATGTGGATGTGCAGTTTGTCAAAAAAACCCGCCTGGTTGGCATCAAGGAATTACGCAGCTACCCCGAGCTGGCCAGCCTGCGCATCCTGCAAAAAGGCAGCCGCCTGTCCATCACGCCGGTAGATCCGGCAGAATGGAAATTCATTATGGGAATTTTGTAATGACCTGCTTTCAGCTACTGAAACCGTACAGAAAAATTTGACGTGGAGTGGTGGTCGGCGTATTTGCTGTTAGGCACGATTGTCGGTTTCTTCGCCGGATTGCTGGGTATCGGCGGCGGACTAATCATGGTGCCGGTGCTCACGTTCATTTTCAACGCCCAGCATTTTCCTCCTGATCGCATCCTGCATCTTGCCCTCGGCACTACCATGGCGGCAATCATATTCACTTCCGTTTCCAGCCTGCGTACTCATCATGCTCACGGCGCGGTGAACTGGCAAGTCGTACGATATATAACGCCGGGAATCATCGTTGGCACGCTGGCGGGAGCGACGCTGGTCAGCATGCTTTCCAGCCAGTTCCTGAGTGTTATATTTGTCGTATTCATTTATTACGCTGCCACCCAGATGCTGTTAAGAATTACTCCCAGGCCTGGCCGCACGCTTCCCGGCAGGCCAGGAATGTTCGGGGCCGGCAGCATTATCGGCGCGATTTCCAGCTTTGTCGCGATCGGCGGGGGGTTGCTGACGGTGCCATTCCTTTCGTACTGCAACGTCAGGTTGCAGCATGCCATCGGCACCGCCGCAGCGGTGGGTTTCCCTATCGCGGTGGCAGGGGCCATCGGCTACATTGCCAATGGCATGGCGCAATCCCAGCCGCTGCCGGAATACAGCCTGGGATACGTTTATTTGCCGGCATTGGGATGGATCGTACTGGCCAGTACGCTGACTGCACCCTTGGGTGCAAAAACGACTCATATCGTACAGACCGCCACGCTCACGAAAATTTTTGTGGTGCTGCTTTATTTGCTGGGGACAAAGATGCTGATCGGATTGTTTGAGTGAGTTTTGGACACCGGCTGGAAAGCGTTCAGCTACTCAGCTGCGCAGGCGATGAAGGGCTTGCAGATATTTCTCCGCAGTCTTGGCGAGAATATCCGGGGGTAATGCGGGAGCGGGCGATTTTTTGTTCCAATCCTGAGTTTCCAGCCAGTCGCGCACGAACTGCTTGTCATAGCTGGGCGGATTCTTTCCCGGTGCGTATTGATCGGCTGGCCAGAAACGGGATGAATCGGGGGTAAGCGCCTCATCTATGAGGTAAAGCCCATCCGCGTCATCCAGACCGAATTCGAACTTGGTATCCGCGATAATAATGCCTTTTGTTATCGCATAATCCGCCGCTTCGACGTAAAGGGCGATGGCTTTATCGCGCACTTGCGCCGCCAAATCCCCACCCAATAGCGTTTCCACTTCGGAAAAAGAAATATTTTCGTCATGCGCACCCGCCACGGCTTTGGTGGATGGGGTAAAAATCGCTCCGCCAGGCAGTTTGGCGGCTTCCTGCAAACCGGCTGGGAGCGCGATGCCGCAAATTGCACCGGTCCTCTGGTAATCTTTCCATCCGGAACCCACGACATACCCGCGTACGATAGCTTCTACCGGCAATGATTTTAGCCGCTTGACTACAAATGCACGACCGGCTACTTGTTCGCGTTCCATTTCTGTCACCACCGATTCGGGGGCGATACCGGTCAGGTGATTGGGAATAATGTGATCAAGTTTTTCAAACCAGAAACTGGACAATGCGGTCAGCAACCTTCCCTTGCCTGGTACCGGGGTTGGCAGAATAACGTCGAACGCTGACAGCCGATCGGTCTGGACAATCAATAGCTTGTCGTTATTCACCGCATAAATGTCACGTACTTTGCCCCGATGCAGGAGAGCCAGGCTTTGTATGTTTGTTTCAAATAGTGCGATTTGATCAGTCATGATTTTTGGAGATCTACACTGGACAGTGCCTGCTTGATTTCCAGCGCAAGCTGCAATGCGGCATCGGTGGTATCGGCGAGCACGGTATAGTGGCCCATTTTTCGCCCGGGCCGGGCGGCAAGCTTGCCGTATAAATGAAGCTTGACAGACGGATGCCGCAGCACCTCTGCCCATTTCGGCTCTCCCCGTTGCCATAGATCGCCCAATAGGTTCACCATGACCGCCGCACCGTGCATGGCGGTACTCCCAAGCGGTATACCGCAAAGTATTCGCAGCTGTTGCTCGAATTGGGAGGTGATACAGGCATCAATGGTGTAGTGGCCACTATTATGGGGGCGTGGCGCAATTTCATTGACCATCAATTTGCGATGGGGGCCATCGGCGAGTACAAAAAATTCCACGCACAGCACGCCGCGATGATCAAGCTTCTCCGCGATGTCGACCGCAATCTCGCGCGCACGCTGAATAATTTCCGATGATATTCTGGCGGGAACGATACTGACGTCCAGGATACCATTGCGATGCTGATTCTCGGATACGGGAAACGTAGTCGCCGCCCCATCGAATCCGCGTGCCACAATAACCGACACTTCGCTCTCTAACGGCAACAATTGTTCCAGTACGCACGGTTCGCGGCCCAAACTGGTAAATGCGGCGTCAAGCTCCTTCACATTATTGACTCGTATCTGACCCTTGCCGTCATAACCGAAGCGGCTTACTTTGAGAAGTCCGGGAAACAATTCCGGATGCGCTTGTAACAATGCTCCGTTCGAATTGTGCGAATTCTGAATTACCGCATACGGCACGGCCTCAAAACCATTGGCCACAATAAATTTCTTTTCCAGAATACGATTCTGGGCAACGGCTATACTGCTTGCGGCGGGACTTACCACGCCATGTTCAGCCAGGGTCCTGATAGATTCGGCCGGCACGTTTTCGAATTCCGTGGTGATACCCGCGCAAGTAGATCCCAGCTTATACAGGGTATCCCCGTCGAGGTAATCGGCACGCAAATGCCGGTCAGCGACACTGCTTGAGGGGCTGTCTTTGGCGGGATCAAGTACCGTGACACGGTAGCCCATGCTGTGCGCCGCCATGATGAACATGCGCCCGAGCTGTCCGCCACCCAGGAGCCCCAGCATCGCGCCCGGCATGATGCTCATAACTTGGGCAATGTCATGGCCGCAACCACCGCAGCCTGAGTTTTGCGAAACTCCACAAGAAGCGTGGCAAGCCTGATGTCTTCCACTGCTAACAGTGCCGCCGCGAACAGGCCCGCGTTGAATGCTCCCGCCTCACCAATGGCGAAAGTGGCGACGGGGATGCCTCGCGGCATTTGCACGATGGAAAGAAGCGAGTCCATTCCCAGAAGCTGTTTGGATGGAATGGGCACCCCCAACACCGGCAGAATAGTTTTGGCGGCAACCATACCGGGAAGATGCGCCGCGCCACCGGCGCCAGCGATAATGCATTTTAGCCCGCGCTCGACCGCAGTTTCAGCATACTCGAACATGCGGTCCGGTGTGCGATGGGCGGAAATCACCTCGGCCTCGTAAGGCACATTAAGATCCTTTAATATGCCCACCGCATGTTTCATCACTTCCCAGTCGCTATCGCTACCCATGATCACGCCAACTAAGGATTGTTTCATTAATCTAAATCCGGTAGTTGAATGGACTCACCCAGAAGATGAGAATCAGGTAACACAAAAAAAATTTACGAATCATATTGCGGGTTGGTAAACGAGCGGTCAACTACCAGGTTCAAGTTTAATGCCTTTCGGGTATCAGTCGCGCAAATTGTTTTTTTTGGAGGTAGCATCCGCTAGGTCGTCCAGATCCTCAAGGTAGGGATAACGCACATGCCCGTAACGAATCACCAGCACCGCCACAGCAACAAGCACTATCGATGCGGATACGCCCAACAACCGTATATTGTCCATCTCCTTGATATCCACGATCACATAGCGCGCCATGGCCACCATCGCAATATAAAGGGGAAATCGTACCGGTAGCTTACCGGACTCGAAATATAACCCCACCATGGTCAGGATTTCCAGATAAAGAAACATCAGCAACAAATCCGCCAGGGTGACTCTGGCATTGTTGATCATCAACATGGTTTCCTGATAACCCGCATATATCGTGGCAAGCGCGATAACAACCAGCCCGGCACTTTCAAAGAGATATAGAGTTCGACGGGAATAGATGGCGGCGCGAGGGTGCAGCATATTTTCTTGTCAGAGATTGTTAGGGTAAGAACATGCCAATACTACCTTTTCCATATGACGATTCCAATTGCAATTTGCAACTGATGAATCGATTGAGCGTATTACTCCGCGAGTACCCCACGCTGAGCTTTCAGCTTTGCCAGCAGCTCCGTATCCACCCATCCGCCACTATCGACATTTCCCTCGAATACAGTAAATGGCTGCGTTGGTTCGCCCAGATCCGACAACACTACCGCTGCGCCCGTGAAATCCTGCAGGCGGGTATACTCATTGACCGTAACCACGGTATCCAGGCCTGCTGCAAGTGATGCTCTCAGTCCGTTTTCAGAATCCTCCACTGCGATACATTGCTCTGCCGGCAGCCCCAGCCGTTCCAATACCCAGTGGTAGATATCCGGCTCAGGTTTTTTCCCGGGAACGATATCGCCCGCGCCGATGACGTCAAACCAGCCGGGAGAATCTTCTCCCAAGGTGGATTTTAACAAGGATGTTACGTTTTCCGGCGTAGTAGTGGTGGCAATGGCAATTTTTATTTTGGCTTCACGCAACTGGTGGATCAAGCGGGCGACACCCGGGCGCAATGGTGTCTCCCCGCGTTCAAGCAAGGCCACATAGTGTCTCGTTTTAGCTTTGTGCAAACCGGCAATCCAGCTATCCAGTTCAGCCCTGTTCAATTCGGCAGGCGCATATTTCTCCAAATAATGACGAATACGCTCTTTGCCGCCGGTGATGGCCAGCAACTCTCCATAAAGCGCCACATCCCATTCCCAGTCAAGACCCAGTTCTTGAAACGCGGCATTGAAAGCGAGGCGATGACCATCCCGCTCAGTATCAGCCAGCGTACCATCAACGTCAAACAGTACCGCGCGAATGGGGTTATTTCCCTCTCTATACGACTTCATTTATATTCCTGTCCTCTTGCGATGGAGCGCAATCATCAATTTTAACCTCAGAATCCGGAATGCAACTCGCAGCACGCTGCAACCGATCCGCAATAGCTATCCAGGCAGGGTCATCGGGAGGCGTTTCGATCAATAAGCGATCGAAATGCTCATGATCTAATCGGCGCAAGGTTGCATACAACCGGCTACCGTAAACTTGAGGTTCCGCGGGCATGGCTAAATGGGTCCAATTTTTTCTTTCCGGCTGCTCAGGATTCTGACCTGACCATGTCATTATTGCCATGCGCAATCCTTCCGCCTCCAATTCGATGGCACGCCGCCATAAGGACTCCGTGGGCCAAAGCTCGAGCGGCGTATCCGGGGCATAGTGGGAGGCGAGGGAGCCCGGTACACGCACGGCTTGCTTCTTCCTTCCAGTCGCGACAACCTTGCTGCCCAACACTTCCTCCAACGCTTCCAGGGAAATGCCTCCCGGCCGCAATACGAGGGCGGTTTGATTGTTAAAGCCGACAATTGTACTTTCCAGGCCAACCTTGCATGCCCCACCGTCCAGAACCATATCGACAGCGTCACCCAGCTCCTCGCGCACATGGGCTGCCGTGGTGGGACTCAACCGCCCAAAACGATTGGCTGAAGGAGCGGCAAGGGCTCCTTCCGGTCCCAATGCATTCAACAAGGCCAGCGCGACGGGATGATCCGGCACCCGGAGTCCAACGGTGTCCTGGCCCCCTGTTACATTTTCAGACACGTGGCGACTGCGAGGCAATATCAATGTCAGGGGTCCCGGCCAAAAGTATTCAGCCAGTTGCCAAGCCTGTTCCGGTATCTCGCGCGCCCAGTGGTGCAATCGGGATGAATCGGCAAAATGAACGATCAGCGGATGATCGACAGGCCTTTTTTTGATTTCAAATACCCGTCGTACTGCGGAAAGATTAGAAGCATCTGCGCCAAGCCCGTAGACCGTTTCCGTCGGGAAAGCCACTATCCCGCCGGCCCTTAGCAGAGCGGCGGCAACAACAATCTGATCATGATCGTTCGGTGTCATCTACGAATCATCCGTGCCGATAGAATTGCGTGATCGGAGATTTTGGACCAGGGGCGGCCTCGATGCACCTGCGCGTGCTCTACGTGAAAACCGCGCACATAGATACGATCGAGACGAAACAAAGGCAAAACGGAGGGGAAGCTGCGCGCCGCTCTCCCTCCCATCATCTCGAAGGCTTCGCTCAGGTGCAGCCGTTTAACCAGAATCCGGCTCGCCATTTCACGCCAATCATTGAAGTCTCCGGCGATGATTAGCGGCGCCTGCTGGGGCACCACCTCTTCAATATGCTGTTCCAATGCCTGTAATTGTTTTGATTGCCCGCGCTTGAATAGCCCCAGATGCACACATATGCAATGCAGATTCTCCGGCCAGCCTGGAATACCCATTTCGCAATGAAGCAAACCACGGCTCTCGAAACGATGCGCGGAAACGTCCATGTTATCCCAACTCATGATCGGGTAACGGCTTAGAATCGCATTGCCGTGATGCCCTTCATCGTATACCGCATTTTTTCCATAGGCAAAATCTGACCAGACCGAATCGGCCAGAAACTCATGCTGGGGACCGCACGGCCAGTTCTCGAAACGGGCCGCATGCCCTGTATGCTGACCGACCACTTCCTGCAGAAAAATGATATCGGCATCGAGAGCCCGCAAATTCTCGCGCAGTTGGTGCACCGTCATGTGCCGCTTGAAATGCGAGAAACCTTTATGAATATTATAAGTGGCGATATGCAGCTTATCGGGCATGTGATGAACGACAGGCTTAGCTCGGAAGATTGTCCGGGGGTTTAGTATCGGTGTCGCGCGGAAACACTTGCTTCCCGTCAACCAGTGAAAAATGACGCTTTCTCATCCCAGATAATCCATCAGGACGCGAAATAATGGCGAGGCAGGTTGCGAGAAATCCATAGTTGGGTCCGTGAGCGCCGCGCAGTGATAAAAACGGCGGAGAAATGGCCGCAAACTGACTGCCCGCACTCGCGTAGGCTTGGAGAACCGCCTGATAGACTATCCGAGTCCATTTCTCTATGAAGCCTCCAGCATCCGTTCCAATGCAAGCTTCGCAAGTGCTGCTTCGGCCATCGGTACTTTGATCTGATTCACCACTTTTCCTGCCACAAGATTTTCCAGCGTCCAGGCCAGATGCTGTGGATCGATGCGAGCCATGGTGGAGCACATGCATATCGTCGGCGCCATGAACTGCACTATTTTTCCTTCTGGCTTGAATTCCTCGGCGATGCGGCCAACCAGATTCAGCTCCGTACCAACCAGCCAACGAGTTCCCTTTTCCGCATCGCGGATGGTATTAATAATGTACTCGGTGGAGCCGACGAAATCAGAATTCTTGCATACCTCAAAACTGCATTCCGGATGTGAGATGACTTTTCCATCGGGGTACTGGTTGCGAAAGCGCAGTATGTGCTGCGGCTGGAACATCTGGTGTACCGAGCAATGTCCCTTCCATAACAGGATCTTGGCTTTCCTGATTTGTTCCGGGGTTAGTCCCCCCATCGGCTCGTCAAAATCCCATACCAGCATTTCGTCAAGCGGAATCCCCAGCTTGTGACCGCTCCAACGTCCCAAATGCTGGTCCGGAAAAAATAGCACCTTCTCGCGCCGGGAAAAAGACCACTGCAAAATCTTGACAGCGTTGCTGGAGGTGCAAACGATACCGCCATGCTCGCCACAGAAGGCCTTCAGGTCGGCGGCGGAATTGATATATGTCACAGGCGTGATTGTCTCATCAGGCTCAAGCACTTCCATCAATTCGCGCCACGCTCTTTCCACCTTGGAAAGGTTAGCCATATCAGCCATTGAACAACCGGCAGCCAGGTCGGGAAGGATGGCGATCTGCTCCGGCTTGGACAGAATATCGGCTACCTCAGCCATGAAATGCACACCGCAGAACACCAGGTAGTCCGCATCCGTTGCGGCAGCGAGGCGTGAAAGCTTCAGGGAATCACCGGTGAGATCGGCATGCTTGTATACATCCGCCCGCTGATAATGGTGCGCAAGTATGACCGACCGCTTTCCCAGCGCGGCTTTGGCCTCAATGATGCGTTGCTCGCAATCATCGTCCTGCAAGGTGTCATAACGTTCAAAAGCAATGGCTTCTGCTTGCATGGCTACTCCCATTTTTTCTTTACCCATCGGAAATACATCGAACCCTATAAGACCGGCATATTGGCTATCGGTTCTACCGGATTCCTGTTTCCCTCTCTTTCTCTTCCTAACCTTTCCCGCCGCATCTATCCGCGGCCAGCTTTCGTATCGCCTCCGCATTACTGGAAGAAAAAACCTTCTCCGCCGCCTCTCGCCAAGGTAGCCATACAAAATTCAAATGCTCTCGTGCAGCCACCGAGACGGGAATGGGTTCGGGCAGTAACAAGGCGAAAACATGCTCGGTGTTGCGCGTCACTTCCGGTGCGTAACGCCAGCGCCATTCCTCATAAATTTCATATTCATTCTGAATGTTGCAATCGGCTAACGGGTAGCGGGTTGCATCCAGTCCCGTCTCTTCAGCCACTTCCCGCACTGCCGTTTGCACAAGTGTCTCACCCGGATTCCGGCTACCCGTCACTGACTGCCAATACCCCGGATGATCGGCTCGCTCCAGCAGCAGTATCTGCATATCGGGCGTATGGATCACCACCAGAACGGAAATCGGGATTTTATACATTTTCACCCCGGAAGCAGAGATTCAAGCATACTCCGGCAGGATAGCTCCTGCTGTCCGGATGCCACAGTTTAACCTTTACCCTTAGCTCCTAACTTTTTAGCGCTTCCACGTGCCGCAACTTGATATGCAGTTCCCGCAACTGCTTCTCACCCACCCCGCTGGGTGCGTGGGTCAGCAGACATTGGGCGCGCTGCGTCTTGGGAAAGGCTATCACATCACGGATCGACTCTTCACCCGTCATCATGGTAACGACACGGTCAAGACCGAATGCGATACCACCATGGGGCGGTGCGCCATATTGCAATGCTTCCAGCAGAAAACCGAATTTTTCATGCGCCTCTTCGGCTCCAATATTCAAGGCACGAAATACCTTCGATTGCACTTCCTGGCGATGAATACGCACCGAGCCGCCACCAATCTCCGATCCATTCAACACCATGTCATATGCCTTGGATAACGCTTTTCCAGGATCGGTTTCCAGCAAGTCTTCGTGACCATCGGCGGGCGAAGTAAAGGGGTGGTGCAGGGCTTTCCAGCGATTTTCTTCGTCATCATGCTCGAACATGGGGAAATCGATTACCCACAAGGGTTTCCATCCAGCTTCCGCAAGCCCCCGGTCGTGCCCGGCCTTGGCCCGCAACGCACCCAGCGCCTCATTCACCACATGGGCCTTGTCCGCGCCAAAGAATATGAGATCGCCATCTTTTGCATCCGTACGCTCCAGGATGACTTTTATCACCGTCTCCGGCAGGAATTTAAGTATCGGTGATTGCAGGCCTTCAAGGCCTTTCTCCAGCGTATTAACTTTAACGTAGGCAAGCCCTTTCGCACCATATATCGCCACAAAACTGGTGTAGTCGTCTATCTCCTTGCGCGACAATTCCCCACCGGCTGGTACCCGCAGTGCCGCCACACGCCCGCCCGGTTTTTGTGCCGCTTCGCGAAAGACTTTGAATTCCACATCCTTCATTACGTCGGTGAGCTCGGTCAGAACCAGCGGCACGCGCAGATCGGGCTTATCGGAGCCGTACCGGGACATGGCCTCAGCGTATGTCAAGCGCGGAAAAGGGTTCGGAAGATCAATATTCATTACGCTTTTGAACAAACCACAAATCATCTCTTCCATCAGTACCATGATTTGAGTTTCATTCAAAAAAGAGGTTTCGATATCAATCTGCGTGAACTCAGGCTGGCGATCCGCGCGCAAATCTTCGTCACGAAAACATTTGGTGATCTGATAATAACGATCGAACCCCGCAATCATCAGTAATTGTTTGAATAGTTGCGGCGACTGCGGCAACGCAAAGAAATGCCCGATATTGACGCGCGAGGGCACAAGATAGTCGCGCGCACCCTCCGGTGTCGATTTTGTCAGCATCGGCGTCTCGATATCGATAAAACCGTGCTGGTCGAGAAATACACGAACCGCCATTGCCACCTTGTAGCGCAAACGCAAATTTGCCTGCATCTGAGGGCGCCGCAGATCGAGATAGCGGTGTTCCAGACGCACAGCTTCGCTGAGATTCTCATCGTCCATCAGGAACGGTGGCGTCAGTGAAGCGTTGAGGATCTCGATGGACTGTACCAGCACTTCAATTTCACCACTGACGAGATTAGGATTAGCCGTACCAGCAGGGCGATGCCGCACCGTGCCGGTAATCTTCAGCACGAACTCATTACGAATCTTTTCCGCACTTTGGAAAGCCGTCACATTGTCCGGGTCACACACCACTTGCACCAGACCCTCGCGATCACGCATATCAATAAAAATAACACCACCGTGATCGCGGCGACGATGCACCCAGCCGTAAAGAGTGACCATCTGGTTCAGATATTTGGAATCAATGAGGCCGCAGTAGTTGGTGCGCATAACGTGTCGGAAGATCAGAGAAAAATAGGAATCAGGATTTGTCGCTTGCTGTGGAGCTGGCGGGACTGGCGGAGCTGTTGCCATGCAGCAATACGGCTTGTGACTGGCCGGGTTTTTTGCCGTTGCTAGGTATTACGACACCCATGGAAATAATGTATTTGAGCGCCGTATCCACGCTCATATCGAGTTCTATCACATCGCTTTTGGGCATCATCAGGAAAAATCCGGAAGTGGGATTGGGCGTGGTCGGCACATATACGCTCACATACTCCCCCTTGAGGTGATTGACCACATCACCGCCTGGGGAGCCGGTCATGAACGCGATGGTCCATGAACCCTCACGTGGATATTGCACCAGTAGTGCCTTACGGAAAGCCTCACCCTGACTTGAAAATAACGTGTCACTGACTTGCTTGACACCATAATAAATCGATTTCACCACCGGGATGCGCCATAACACGCCTTCCCAGAATAACACCAGTCGCTGGCCGATAATATTGGTCGTCAACAAGCCAGTGATAAATACCACCAGCAACGTCAGCACCGTGCCGACACCGGGAATATGAAAACCCACCAGGGCTTCGGGATGAAGCCTGCTCGGTAATAGAAGCAACGACTGATCCATGGTGCCAATCAGAAAATTCAACGCCCAGGCGGTGATGCCGAGAGGTACCCAGATAAGGAGTCCGGTGACGAAATAACGTTTCATTATTGGGAGATATCTGCGCCTGGGATTCAATCAGTGGCGCAAGCCGGACTCGCAGCGCCGGCGGCAGGTGCGGTTGTACTGGTGGTTTCGCTCTTTGTAGCCGCAGCAGTTTCTGCATCGGGTTTGGGTTTTGGCTTCGCTCCATTCTTGAAATCGGTCGCATACCAGCCACTGCCCTTCAACTGAAAACCCGCGGCGGAAATAAGTTTCGTATAAACATTGCTGCCGCACGCGGGACAAACCGCAACCGGCGCGTCGTTCACTTTCTGCAGATATTCTTTTTCAAATCCACAAGACCCACAGCGGTATTCATAAATCGGCATGGCAACCTCCAGCAAAGCGGAATTTGAAAGAAACAGGATTATACCTCAACCACTTGGTTTTACCGGATATATGGACTGCAATTGAGATTACAAGGGGAAGTATGGCTACGACGGCGTATTAAAATCATAGGCATGAGAGCATAGCGGATGGGGAGTTTATAATCCGAATCAAACCGGCTCCCCACGGTTGGCTTACCAGAATCCTTCGAAATCAAACGAAAGCTGACGGCAATGACGGATCGCTAGCAGGTAGACCGTGATTCCAGGATGAGTGCCTGAATGACCATTGGTTCTCAACCTTACATGAAGCCCGCGTTCTGATCGAGGCATGGCGAAAGGATTACAATTCAACAAGACCGCATAGCTCGCTTGGCAATAACACGCCAGCCGAATTTGCGGCCCAACACCCATTTGCAAACCAGGATTCTACCATGCTGTGTAGCTAATTATGAGGAGCAGGTCAGGTAAGCACTTCGGAGAGGATTTAGCTCTTCAGTTCAATGCCTTTGCGAAAGAAGGCTCCAAAAAAGTCAAACATGATCGCTTTACTTAACCTCGGTAGCGGAACGGTGATGCTGTTGCTGTACCGGGGTCCGGGTTGCTGAAAGGGATTGATGTAGATGATCACATAAATAGCGCCGCGCAAGCCCCGATTTTTCCCGCGCACCAGGCCGGACCTCCCTAATGGCCTACAAAGGCTTTCCAAGACCAAGACTTTGTTCAATCCAAGCTGTGCCTGAGACTACAGTGTGGTTAAACTCGCCCTCGCAGCTTGCGACACCCTCATATACGTCCGATCCGGCGGGGTCTATAAATAATTGGTCCGGCATCAAGCTCGTCACCACAAATGATGCTTTCAACTCGGGGTTACTGATCTCAACTTGAAATTGTAAGTAATACTCAACGTTTTTCTGGCTTATAAAAGGCGAGCCGAGTGGTGTGGTGACAGTGTCTACATATATGCTTTTCCCGTCAGGCCACAATAGAGTAGCAGTTGAGTCCATCTTTACGTTTTCTACAGGCTTGATGCCGACATTTGTAAAATTCGATAGGTGTACACCATTGCTCAATTGCATATCCTGTAACACCCATATTACGGGCGCACCTTTAGGAAAGAAGCCGTACTCGTGATCCATCCAAGTGAGTCCCGTGACCGCAAATTTCTCCGCTCCGATCGTAAGGAAGCCTGAGGCTTTAAGCCGAGTGAGGGAATAGTAGTAGTTATTCCTTGTGAGCGGTGTCGTGCCATCTGGTTTGACCTCTCTGCAGCCTGTTCCCCAGACAAGAAGGGGAGGGCCTTCCTGGCAAAGTTGGAGATTAAGTTCGCACGGTGTATGGGTTGCAGCATCTACAAAAGTTGTCTCAACATTCATATTCAGTGGATTGCTATCGATGGCCTGCATCGATATAGCGCCATCTTCCCGCTTCTCGATAGATCCGCCGAGGTTCACGTACCAACGTTTTGTAATATCCGATTCTGCCCAGTCGGGAGGCAACGCTGCAACAAAGTTGACTTTCTGATAGTGAAACTGGCTCTCCACATCGGTGATTTCTATCTGGGTGAAGCCATAGGGTGTTTCGCCGGTCGCATTGATCTCGAAACCAAATTTGCGCCCATCCTCGGCGAGGAGAGAGCCGGTGTGCCACCACCACTCCGTGGGTGCGCCCTCGTGAGCATACTGATCTTTAGGAAGTGAGATTTCCGCGTCGTCCGATGTTGATGGCATTATTCTTATGCTCCGATTTAATTATGCTGCACTAGATTGCAGTCAGGACCGAATAAATATTACGCGCTTATTCAAGCTCAACAACCTGTAAGTTCTTACAGCTATTTTTCCATCAATATATCTCCGACAATACCCAATATGAGCAATATATCGGGTTTTAGTTCTTCATTGTCATATCCTCGGTCATGAGGACCAAGGCATGATGTATGAATATCCGAATTATTCCGAAGGGCGGGTTATTTAAAAGGTAACCCAGTTTCGCTCAAGCCGAGGGAAGCCAACCTATTAGTGATTTATTTTCTTAATGAAAAGTTAAGTTTGATATTTACTATTCTCTTTTGAGTGAAACAAGAAAAATAGGAAAAACACTATGATCGCCGGTTTTAGGTTAATGTCTCGTGCCCTAATCTGTATTATCTTAAGCGCGCCGCTGCTAGCTGCGCATGCGGATGAAAAACTCGATCCTGCTATAGATCGGATCTCATATTTTCAGGCCACCATTAAAGATGCTGAATACTGTTCAATGACTGTTGCGAACGGAGATCTGGTTCCCATCAACAGCCGTACCGGCAAGGCATTGAGTAACGCTGCTATGCTCTGTCCAGATATGTTCTCATGGAAACTATTTGCTGAGGCGATCCTAGGTAAATTCTGGTCAAACTGGGCTGACGAAACAAACAACTGGCCAGACCAGCCTTATGCACTATGTAAAACTGACCAATCACCCGATAAAGATGGCTGTTGCAGACCCGGATCAGCTAACAACGACCTGGATCATTGTCCAGTATACCCAGGTACTCAGTACGCTACTAAACTCAAGAGCCTTACTGATGCACTGACCGAAGATGCACATAAGTTAGCTCGTGATCCCGCTCTGCGACGTAATACCCGTTTGCCATTCCACGACTCGCTTACTCCTCTTAGCCGCTTTGTTAAACTCAAATCTATGAAGGAGCCAGCTACTGAGACTCTTGCGTGCTCAATGAATCAGGTAGCAGAAATTATTAAGAAATTTAACCCAACCGATGCGGAAAGTATTGGCAGAGTCATCCGTCAGACCAATGCTGAGTTGACGGTTCGTAACCGAGAATTTCATGATTACCTCTTCGCGAACAATTTATACAACGCCGATGGTGTGTTAGAAGTGTTCGCCGCTAACCAGAAAAATCTGCAGGAGGAAGCACCCTATCGTCGTGCTAATCAATCATCCAAGAATGGGAAACCAGGCTCACTTTACCGCGTGGATTTACCACCTGATGCAGTGATGATCAAGAGTAACTGGTTGCACCAAAATCTTGCCAAAGCTTTGGGATTTCCGAATGACCCCAACTTGTACATTAGCAAACAATTACAAACAGATATTAATCTGACAGCGCTCGGCATCAGCCCCCAAAAAGACAACGAAGATTTACACTGCAATTTTGAGGGCATCCATCACTTGGTGGCATTCCACATTTCCTCTAAAGACATTCCCAATTGGGTGTGGACCACCTTTGAGCACATAAACTTGCCAGGTCGTTGTGACATCACCGGCTGCAATGACGCTTACGGGTATGCGAGTGGTGACGAAAAACGCCCGGCGGGTACCTCAGCCAATTATGTCAAACCAAATCAACGTTCCGATCGGTTGAATGCCGACAGTACGGTGTTCGATTCTGGAAAAACTTATCCTCCGGAGAAGATCCGCCCGGAATGGAATGAACTGCTTGTTAAATTGAGTATCGGTAGCGGCGGCAGCACCAGTCAGGTTGAGCCTGATTCTGAGGATAAAGCTTGGCGTAATTACCGCCTCAAGGGGTCTCAGGTCGAGTTTGTCAACTCAATTGGCCAATCGACGCTATTGGGTAATTCGGTTACCGAGGCGGGTTTTATGGATGGCTCTAGCTGTATCAGTTGTCACTCAAGGGCAGGTGCGGCGGCGGAAACAGTTAATAGTCCTCCTCCACTCTCAGTATTCGAACGCAGTATGACCAGCTTTGGTTATCGGCGCAGTCATCATGGCATTCCTAATCAGTTCTGGTTTTACAACGATATCAACGGTGGACCAAAAATGCTGGTCATGCAAACAGACTTTGTTTGGGGTTTCCTCAATGCGAAGCGCATCCGAAACAAAGAAACTAAAAGAGCTCCTTAGGGAAAAGGTAAGGCGGAGTTATATCTCATTATGCGATTAGTTTGTGTATGACAGGTATTCTTGGGTTCTTCCAGAATCATCAACCTTATGCAAGTCGGGAATCCTTAGCGGGGCAGTAGGTTTCTACACTGACTCCAATTAACTCATTACAGAGATTTTCAATGCAAAAATCCGACCAGCCGCCCTTCGCATCCAAGCTTCCCCCCATGAACAGCGCTTGGATTTTCCTCAACGAGGATCAGCCTTCTGGCACAAATTATAATGACCCCTCAAGCCAGTTTCAGCGCATGATCAAAAAAGACATTTATCAGTGCTCAGATATGATCAGCCTTTGCTTCGTGGATATTGTACCCACTAGCGCTAATACCATTCCAGCCGGTGACGGCAGCAGCTACACGATGTTTCTTGACAAGGTCACCCATCCAGCTAGCCCAGATGGCAGCGTACCTACTAATCAGGACTATATGGAATGGATTGTTCGTGACGCAAAGAAGGCCAACCCGAAGGTCAGGGTCTTGTTGACGTTACTTTACGGAAAACAGCGCCTGATTGCGCAAATATATTCCGACCCAGCAAATCCTGACCAAACCTCAGCAAAGGCATTCGCCAAGAACGTCGTGACCTATCTGAAGCACTACAACCTTGACGGTTTCGACATCGATTGGGAATGGGATTATTTGAGCACCGACACCACGCAAGCCCAGTTCAAGGCAACATTTTCCGCCGTCGGCCCGGCACTGAAAGCCGAGGGAATGTTGCTGACAATGGGTCCCGCGACCCAGGACAATCTGGACCCAGAAACTGTAAACAATCATTTCGATATCATCGCGTTTCAGATGTATTCCAGCACTTTTCTGCCCAGCGCATTTATTGACTTCGGCATCAAGCCTGATGCTTTCGCCTATGGCGCTAAGCTCGAGGCAGGCTTTCAGACAGCCGATAATGCCCATCAACAAATGCAACAGTACGGGTTTAAGGCCGTGACTACGTGGCGGCTGAACTCAGAGAACTACGTTTATGAGCAAGACCAATATTTGACCCTTGCGAAACTGGTTTTCGGCTGAGTTTTCCTGCTTAAAATAGTTGGATCACTATTGCCTGGACGCGTCCCGAAGGCTGGCTCCATCCAATTGCTTAGGTCTCCACTCCAAGAGTGGGCCGATATCCAGCAGAAAGAAACCACACAGCTAGTGTCCAGGAATACAAAGTCACGCAAAAAACGCGGCTGGTCGCAGGAACAGCTCGCTCTTGAGAGTGAACTGGCCCGCAGCTAACTAGGCGGGATTGAGCGCGGGCAGCGAAATATCGCATTGCTCAATATTTGTCGGTTGGCCGAAACTCTTGATGTACCGGCGTCAGAGCTGATAAATTCCGAAAACATGCTGTAGGCGTCCTAGCCTGTCAAAGTTTGGGTACCCAAGCCATCTGCTGGGTATTATGGAACGCGTCTGGAATTACGTCAGGCAATGTAATAGCTGCCACACTCAATCATCGGTTTTTAAGGCGCCTCTCTCCATCAGTCGTCAAGGAAGTAATGAACATGACCTTCCTCGGTAAATCCATGCTTCGTTGCACTGAACAACATATATCCAAATGAAGCGGCTAGAATTACGCGACTGATGGCGACACCATTTGAGCGAATCTGTCATTAATGCCTGCTAGCAGGTGTAGACATTGGGCCTGTGACCCAGCCGAATTCCCCTTCCCAGAGTTGGCGTTACCAAGGTTCTTCTCATCTAAAATTTGTCCTGATCTCTTCCATACTCCTCATGATAGGGGCCCGCCGGTAATCCTTTAGGGGGTAGGAATACTTGATTGTTTGCCTGTCGCGCCAGTGGCTGATAGTCCGTAACCATCGCGTTCATTGCCGCAGCAACGGCCATTCCTATCAATCCCACTCCGGCAGCAGCGCCGGAACCCTGGGACACCTCCTCAGTCGCCTGCCACAATGTCGTGCCGGTTCGGGTATCCTTCAGTACATAGTCCATCTCGACAGTGACTGTCGAGGCAATCACAATATACTTGCTGCTCCAGTCCTTGATGGTAACGAATAGCGCTGCGTCCGCGCCAAATAGTTCATATAAACGTCGAGTATCGAGTTGATGAATATGCCCGGCTTCGACTAATCCGAAATCTCGCAGGACGAGTTCAGTCAAATAAACAGGAAAAACATAATAACCGCGCTCGGCTAAAGGCCGGGTGATGGTCGAGATAAAAACCGGCGAAGCGCTAATCTCGGTGGTGTCGTTGAGTACCGGCACGACCAGTATCGAGCGGGGCTTGTAAGTATGAATTGCTGCCAAGTCGGGTTTTGCGGATTGTACCGCGCAACCTGAAAGCAGGCCGAAGATGCACACTGCCGCGATTACGCTGCTTCTCATGGCTGGGCTCCTCCCGCATTGTCTTGGGGTTTGCCTTTTTCCTTGGTCTCAGCATCCTTTTGTTTGACGCGTTCGATCAACTTGGTCATGAAGGCGCTGGATTCGGGAAAGAGCCTTTTTTCTTTCTCGAAGTAGGCGATGGCTCCCTCCCGATCACCCCGTTTAAATAGCAGAAAACCATAATCAGCATAGGCGCCGGGCGGAACTCTTAAGTTCTGTTGCTCTGCGGTCCTAATGGTTTCAAACAGGTAGACGTCGGCTTGTGCCTGGTCCTGGGTGATGTAACGCTCATGGAGACCGTCTTCAAAATTTCCCCAATAGTAAATCGATGGCGTGGCGCAACCCACCATCATGCATGCAAGCACACTCATGAAGCAGTTGAGAAACGCCTGCCTCGCCGTGGCCGTGAGGCGAGGCTGCCTGATCTCCATGGCCATCTATTGTTTGACGTTGCGGCGCGAGTCCAGTGTCGTCATGACGCTGTGCATCATGTTAACAATTGCGGCATCGATGGCTTTGCCTTCCAGCGTCGAGTCGAACCCGGTGGCACCCCCAAACCCGAACGTACTGCTGGATGACAAGTCAGCTTCTCCCGAACCTTCCTGTGTATAAAACACCTGGCCCGTCTTGGGATCAACCAGTCTCAGGACCACACGCGCACGGGCGCGCTGGGTTTTGCTCTTGCCGAGAAGCCAGGTATTGCCAGTCGTATCTCGTCCCAGTTCGGCAACGGATCCCATGATCAGGGCATCCACGCCCTTGAGATTCTCTTTGAACTGTTCTTTGCTCAAACCCATGAGATCCGCTTCGGCTGCGAGCTTTCCGATATCCTGCCGCTCGACCACATTGAAACGCTGGGTTGCCATCAGGTGCCGTGCCAGAAGATCGGCTGCCTGCTTGCCGATACGATCACCAGACGCATCCGTAAAGAGGCCGCTGCCATAAATCGATTCATTGGTGAAGCGGGCAATTCCTAGCGTCATTCTTTCAGATTCCGGCAAGGGATTCGCCACCACGCGGGGGCCCGGATCTTTGACACCTTCCTGGACAGTGCGGCTGGGACTGGCGCAGGCGGCTAATATGAGTGTTGCGCAGAGAATCAATATTGCTTTGTTCATATGAGGACTCTAGGTGATTGAGCAGCGGATTGTTCAAATGATGTAAAAAGGTAATGACTTCTTTGAAGTCGGAATTTCTCTTAGTGCCACATTCCTATTATGAAAAGAGGTCCAAGTATCCTATCAGCCAACAGCTCCGGACCTTCCAGGAATGTTAATTTCCAGCGTTCAACCTCGCACCGATCCCGTTTGGAAACCTATTCGTGTTATCTAAGGAGTTGTAACGGACATTCCTTCGACTGCTCATAACTTACAGAATCTTACACGAATGACTATTGCACTGCGGTACATCTCTTAAGAGGTTATGGATGTTATCGTTTGGCCATGGTCGTTGATGGTTGCGGGCAGATGTGTCTGCCGCATATAATCGGATCGTCACGGGCCGCCTTAGTTTAGGGCCGGCGCGTATTATTCGCGCCCTGTCCATAAGCCAAGCACGGCCTTTGCATTTTGATAGTTGCCCCTCCCCTCCCACATAGAACGATCTATTCCCTGCACTAGCCAACCACGGCAGCTCGTTCCAGTCACCCGCATAATTTGGACTTTTAAAACTGCGGCGCATAGACCAGAGGATCTGTTTATAATTTTATAGCAGACTCAGTTTTTCTTTCCATTCCACAATAAGTAAGCCGGATACAGCTTTTGAGTGTGCCAATGAGAAACGCTTCCTTCTTGCTATTCGTGTGGTCAACGCTGTTTACGGCATGGTCGTCAGCGGATGCGCTGGAGGGTCGGGATATTGAAGTTCGGGTAAACATGTCCGGAGAAAACATTATCATTGACCTTAATTTTGCTGTTCGAGCAACCCGGCAGGAGGTCTGGGACGTACTCATCGACTTCAACCGTATGGCTGATTTTGTCTCCAACTTGAAGGAAAGCAGGGTGGTCGGTACTTCTGCAGACTCATTCACGATTTTCCAGCGCGGCGCTGCTACGTACGGTCCTGTTAACTTTCCATTCGAATCAACAAGGGAAGTAAGATTGATCCCTTACCATAAAATACGGACGAGTCTGATCAGTGGCAACATGCGCAAATTGGAAGGGACCACCCATCTGATTGAGGACGGCGGACAAACTCGCGTGATTCATCGTACTGATGCCATCCCGAAGATCTGGATTCCTGAGATAGTGGGAAAAGTGTTCATCGAACATGAAATGCGGGAGCAATTCAACGAAATGCGAAATGAAATAATCAGGAGGAAGAGGGATTCGCTTCTTCCACACTAGCCGATCGTGGATTTAGTACGTAATGCCATACCTTCTATTATCGCGAACCGGACACCTGTCAGGCCTTGTTTACCTTGCTTATTATGCGGCGATGGTTTCGTGGCGGGTATCAATGGATGCTGGCAACCCACAACCGCGATCTCAAACCTGAGGAAATAGAAAAGGCGCTTAAGCCGCCATGGCTCCTCGTAAAAGCGAAGGGACGTTTCTGCCTTTCTGCTTTGCTGAAGATTGCTAGTGCGAAAAACAGTAAAGCAGCTACGTCCTCTATTACGCCCGCTAATTATACCGGCCCTGACCGGCTTGCTGAACCTCGGCCGGGATGTCTGACATTTCAAATACCTGGTCGATGGCGTCCTGTTTGGACTTCACTTCGATCATCCAGTAGCCGCCGACCACTTCTTTCGACTCGATGAAAGGATCATCGGTGACGGCCAATCTGTCACCCAGTAGTCGCTTAGGTTAGAGGAATAAACAGGTAATCATGTTAGCCAACGCAAGTCCGCAAGCTCCGATTGTGACAAAGCGGATACGCCGAGAGGTTACACTGTCAAATATCAAGGTAAAGCCACTAATTACGACACCCATCAAAAGAATCCAACCCGACCAGAAGGAGGTGACTTGGCACCAATTTTCATTCGGAGTTTCCCATGGCGTACCGGCAGTCGATGCAGCAAGCACCGGACCAGCAACCAGAGTTAAGCAAGAAATTGTCAGAACAATCATGGCAAGGCGTACAGAATCATGTTTGACTATCATTTGTCCCCCGATAATAAGTATGTATGATTGCCCCTCATTATTATTCCTTATTTGGCTCTGTTGCAGAAAAGAACAAAACCAGAAACCATGCGTTTAGTCTGATTAATTATGTCCTGAAGATGGGCAGAGGTCATCTTGCCGTGAAACCAGATTAACCGAGTGCTACATAAGGAGATCTGAAATGTCCGACGCCGTCGTTCAGGAACGTGCTTCCATCATGGGTGCCTTTGTTGGCGGCGCCTCGGGAGTTGGGCGTCACTGATACTATGACCTGGGGAGCTTCACGCGACTATGACGATGGGATCACAACGCATACCGATCCTAAGCCCGGCCGCTACCATACAGGCTATAAGGCGGGTCAATTGTCGCAACCTCGCTTTATCTCAAGCTTATGCTCTACTCACTCTTCGATCAAGGTGGTTATGACGAAGCGGATTTCTGCGGCGAATGGACGAAGAGCTCGTTCCCTCGCTGGACGATACTCTGGCGAACGGCGGCTACACCAGCCAATCCATCCGAATTGGCTGCATGATAACTGATCGCTTCTCGCAGTTGCACCAGGCTTTCCACCCGCTCCCCAAAAGACAGGGAACTCATCACTTGCCGGGCCATGGGTGTTTCCTCATCCAGTTCCAACCACGCCTTACCATTAAGCTCCTGCACCGTGCGTTGTATGGTGATGCCGAAGCGTTCGCAAATTCTCTTCCTCCCGCGCTTCCGCAAGTGTAAAGCGCCGACCACCGCGACGAGCTTGATCAACGCGGATGTATGGAGGCTAGAAAACCTGACCTTTTCAAGATATATGGGAATTTCGTTGTTCGTTGAGGTGCGGAGCAATCCACAAGACGTTAAACCGGAAAAGCTGTTTAGGAACCGCTTATTTACTAGACTTTATTAATTTCGTCTCTATTCCGTACCCGGTTTTATACCCGGTTTCGAAATTCCTTATTGTCGGCTGTGCGGCCTTTTCTAACCCGATATTTCGACTTCCACTGGCAGTTTGGCATCCGCGATGCCTTGCGTCTGGCAAAGATCCTTCACCTCGGCCTGTTTCCCACCGCCTACAATATCCATAATCTGACTTTCGCTAAACCGCCTTTGCGGAGGGTGTCCTTCACATTAAGGTCTAAAATTAGCTCTCCGTCTAGACATAAGCGCTGTCTATTTACCCAGTTACCACGTTTATTACCACGGCTTTTACTTCGATACCCCGCTATTAGGGGTTTTGTACAACCCAAAACCCGCCATTTAAGTTATCTCGCTTACTTGAGGAGGATTCGTCCAGTCGGGATTTAGCGACGCAATAAATTAGAAAACCATTCTGATCCCGTTACCTCCTGCCCACGAGCCAGACCGTTTCGTATCTGAAGTTACTGTCGCGGAAATTCGAACGGTTCGCCATTTCGCGAGACATCTTACATGTGTAGGTGCAATGAAGTAAATGTACTCCCACAGCAAATCTCCGCTTTGTCATTGATTCCCTACAGCTACTAAGGTAACAACTATTAACACAACGGAAAGCAAAACTTTGGAATATAGCGGATTATGGACTCTTAATTCGTAGGTCGAGCGTTCGATCCGCTCACGACCCACCAATGGATCCTAGAAGGTACAGAGGCAAGCAATCGCCCGGAAGACTACGCAAGTCTCCCCTCCTCTGTGGAGGGACTTATGGGGGGTAAACATGAATTTTTCGTAGGTACGGTAGCGAACATACTTCTCGCGTAAAGATTGTCAAAATGTGCTCATCTCTGAAAACCGGGGGTCTCTTTTTTTAACTGATATGTATAGGAAGCGAAAATGGCAATTGGTACAGTAAAATGGTTCAATGATTCAAAAGGCTTTGGCTTCATTACCCCTGATGACGGCAGTGAGGATTTATTCGCGCACTTCTCGGCAATCGGGATGTCCGGATTCAAGACGCTCAAAGAAGGTCAAAAAGTAACGTTTGAGGTTACGCAAGGTCCGAAGGGCAAGCAAGCATCAAACATTCAATCTGCGTAAGATTTCATGCTGGGGCGGACAAACCGGCCCAGCGTGTAGTCCGTTCCCAGGTACTTCCCTTTTACCCTCGATATTTTATCGATAGCTTGATCCGATCAAGCATAACGCACGGTGTTGACTTGAGAGCATCAGCTTCCAAAATGGAAGGGCTCCCGATCGCCATATTCCACTAAATTATAGATTAGATACCTGTGCTCGGAATTCAGCAGCTTGCTGAAAGACAAATTGCTCTGCATGGTTTTGCGGTCTTCCTGTTTTGGAGAAATTTTCGCCAGCTTTATAACCATTTTTCCAAGCCGCATTGCATATAGGGTCGCCGAAAATCTTTCCTCTTTGTGCAATATTTCGCGCTAGCTCACTTAAAAATTTATCGCCTGATCCGGAAAAATATCCACCTAATGTGCAGAGCGGATAGTCCTTTCCAGAAGCAATACTTGGATTCGAAAAAGCAATAAATGATATCAATGAAAAAAATAAGGCTGTAAAAATATTTCTCATGGCAGTCCTTTTCTGGTTGGGTAACTCGAATTGGCATGCCTCATGCATGTTATAAATAATAGCACGTCAATGTTGCTTTGTATACTTATGTATGCCAAAAGTGTTAAAAGTAGATCGTTTGCAATCATGCGTTTTGAATGATGCGCCGCTTAACTCTGACATAACGATTAGCGGCGTCTGGAGAATGCTTTGGCATCTTCCTTGCTCAAAGAATACTAGCCCCTACCATCCCGACAATGGTAGCAGGGACGGGAGTTGAGCTATTCGACAAAAAATTATAAGGATATTAAAGGATTGGATAAGGAAGTACGCAGAAGAGCATCGATAAGTCGCCATGGTCTTGCGCCCCGGCCCGATGAGTACACCGCTGCCGAACTCCATGCCGCGGCTCGCCCGACCTCGGGATTTACGATAAAACAGCTCATAGAGGGCAAGACACGTTGGAGCCATCAATTGCTCGGCGTCCCAGTGGCAGTCACCCGTCAGATTTATATGTTCCCAGCCCAGCGGTGACAGGTGCACGAGGTCAGTGGGTTCCAAATTCTTGCTTTTGGAGGTGATCGATGCGCGCTGCAGGTACACGGTATTCCACAGGATGATGGCGGCAACCAGCAGATTTAGACCGCTCGCCCGATAACGCTGGTTTTTATAAGAGCGGTCACGGATTTCTCCGAGGCGGTTGAAAAACACGGAGCAGCGTGGGGAATTTTGCTGTTCGCCTTTGTTGAGCCCCACGTGACTGCGACGCCCTAGATCGGGGTCCTGAAGCCAGTCGAGCGTGAAAATCGTGCGCTCCAGTTTCCCGTGTTCGCGCAGGGCATGCGCAAGTTGAACCGCGTTATACAATTAATTTTACACTTCGGGGCTCATTGCTTCGCTAGCTTGCGCAGGCGCTTGTCCTTCCAGGCTCACTTTTAGTCCTGCAAACCGGTGATCAATCTGTGGTGCCAGCGGACTGGCCGCGAGCCAGGGAAATTTTGCTTGGCTCAGGAAGAGGCTTCTCGCGTAAAGGGAATTGAAACCATCTTCACCGACGATCGAAATAATCTGGATCGCCATCCGCTCCCACGCGTGAATCGCTCTATCCGCAACTTTCTCGGTCGGCTGTGCCAGGAGATCTTTAATTATCTGGTGTCGCAGCAATTCATAGGATTCCAAAAAAGTTTATTAATAGTGTTTAGTGACACTGCTATTTAATTCACAATATTAATTACGGGACTATTACATCATTTAGTTAGGTCTTTGAATAGCTGTAGAATTTTACAGGTACGTCTTGATGTAGCAACAATCCTCGTTATGGCACACGGGGCCTCGCAGCGCCGACAAACAATTTAATTGTGCTTGGCGCGCTACTGCACAGATGATGAGCCAATATCCTGACGGTCACTAAGCTCATATTGTCTCATTACACAGGAATTGCTGTTGCCAGCGCTGCCGAGGGGTTAGTACAGAGGAAGAAGAACAGCCTCAATATTATTTATGGATAGCTACCAATTCATGCAGAAATTAAGAAAATTGCTAATCCATCAAGTGGCAAATCCCTGCTATCGCCATGACCGCTTTTAATCGACGGCGCCATATAGGCCTGTCACCGCTGGGCAAGGCCCCACCTGGAACATTCATTTTCCTTTTTCATAGTTGGCAACGTTCAATGCTGGCGGTGGACACGTTCGGCCACGTCCTCTTTCTCCGCAAGTAGCACTAATTCTGCTGAAGTCTGGTCAAGTGGTATCCGGTTTTTGCTGCCTTGGACCGCCCCTTTACTTGATGCCGTGATGGTGCCGCAACGCTCCAGACCATGTGGATCAATTCAGCGGGCTGGGAGCTGGTGCATCTTTGAGTTCCTAGCGCGCTAGTGCCTATGTTAATTCGTACTCAATGGTTTCGCGGCAATCTCACCGCGAATACCGTTTCGGTCACGTCTGACCGGGCTTCGATAGATCCGCCATGGCCTTTGGCAATTTCTCGCGCGATATACAGTCCAAGCCCGAGACTCCTATCTGCGTCGTATTTGTTCTCCTTATCGGGGCCCCGCTTTAAAGGATTAAATATCTGGTCGAGGTCCGATGGCTCGATGACAGGCCCGCTATTCCTGACTTCGAGGACAACACCCGCGGCATCCCCATTTAGGCCCACATACACTGGCGCACTTGGCGCTCCGTACTTAATCGCATTACGCACCAAGTTGCCGAGTAACTGTTGTAAACGTAGGCTATCCCAGCTACCGAAAGTATCACCGTGCACTTCCAGATCGATCCTCCGACCTGGATTTGCTGCACGCAACTGGTCCAATTCGCTAGCAACCAATTGGCTGAGGTCAACATCCCTGGGAGTGATATTGATACCTAAACCGAGCTTCGTACGGTTGAAATCAAGCAGATCGTCCAGTAGCGCATGCATATGACGGCCGCTGTTGATTAAACGGCCCGCAGCTTCCGATACTTTGTCACCAGCATTGAGTGCGGTCAGATAGGATGCCGTCATTTGGATAGTCTGTAGCGGATTTCGTAGGTCATGTCCAAGCATCCCAAGAAATAAATTACGGGCCTGATCGACTTCCGCGCTAAAAAAAGCTACGGATTCCGCAAGCGCTTGGTCAATCGCCTCATTGAAGCGAATGATGTCGTTCAGATGCGTGCTTTCCGGCTGAGAGTCGTCGCCCCATAGACGAAGAACGCTGGCGCGAAGGGCGCGGTACTCCGCAGCCAGTTGGTTGATGTCAAAGCCGCTTTGTGCGCGTAGGAGGGCATGCGTTTGCGCAGCGGTCTCGGGCGCGCCAATTAGGAGTGGCGCCTGGCCCAGTGATTTCGCAGTTTGAGCTTCCCTACTCTGTGAAGTGGAAAGATCCTTTGCCACGGCTTCCAGAATTTGGCGTGCATGATCACGCAAAGCGAGCGACTTCATGTGGCTGGCGGCGGGCAGTTGAACGGAGGCAAATGCCTCCCAACCCGCGAGAATAGGCTCCATATCACGCAAGATAAAATCTGCTAATCGCATTCGTGCCTTTTGAAGATTGGAAAACATTGTGTGGAAAACTTAAATGTACCACCGTGCACTCTGGGTGCACATACCTACAATGGCGTGCGGGCTTGCAATAGCCGAGTTCGCCGAACTTGTAATGGCGCTGATGACTCGCCAGTGATGGTTGGCATAGGAACCTCGGTGCTCGATTTGTGGGCTTTCTTACGCCAGTAGTAGTTCTGATTTAATCGGACAATATGCCTGCCAAAGGGTGGGGTTACCCGGTTTGATAGAGGTCCAGATTGTTCAAAGCGGCCAAACATTATTAATGCTCAATCTTATCGTCCAGGCCTTGGATTACGCTGCCCAACACTCCGACCATGGTCTCCATACCCTTGGTGACCAACTCATTCTGCTGATCATTGAGTTCATCCGCCGCATAGGTCATCACCAAGCGGTGTTGTAATGGCATTTCGCCATACTTCATTCATAGTGTGCAACGTTCATGGCCAGCAGTTTGGCGCATTCCGCCAGATCGTCTTTGTCGGCAATCTGAACAAGCCTTTCGACTAACACCATGTACTGCTCGAGCTCGGTCAGATTACGCATATCACATTACTGGAGTGGAAGCATGACGCTCAATTTACGGAATTCCCAGGGTGTGATAGGGGAACTGTCAATCCACAGCCACGTCTTTCTACCTTAGCTTTGTGCTCCAGGAGGTTGAGAGTATGATCTTTCGCATACTGCCGATAAACCCATGCCATGCCGCGTTTCACCTGCTCGGCGTTAGCGTCCACTCCGTCACACTTGATCCTCGCCACGGTGCCTTCGTAGCGGTCTTTGACTTGCGGGATAATTTCGGCTTGTTTGCCAAAACACAGATTGGATAGCGACTGTTTGGTTAGGAACAGGAACCGAATGCCTGATGAGATTCTGGCGCATCTATTTCGGCCAGCCTGATTTTGACCTGCTGCTCATCCTTGTTCAGGACGGTGAGGGTGTCTCCATCGGAAATGCCAATGACTGTAGCGAGGAATAAAGCTGATAACATGAAAAGGCTAAATTAGTGGGCTAATCACGTCTTTATTTTTAACATGATATCTGTGCTATCGGATACCTCATCATAATTAACCACTGGCTCCAGGGGCTTATCTAATTCCTCCTTGGAAGCTGTGTCCCATGCGACCCCTGAACTTGGTCGAGTAACAATCTTTACCAGCTTCACATATTTCGTACTGTCGCCCGAACTAACATCCAGCGTTTTGACTTCTATCCCATCAACAATGAAACCGCTATCCTTTTCTAATTGCGACAGTATTTGTGTAATCTGCTCTTCTGCGTCACGCACCAACTCTTCAGTACTCATACCACTAACTCCTATCTCAAATCGATCAGTGTATCAATTAAATTGCCCAGCATGGAATAGGGAGTTTTCCGGGGCAGTGTCTCAGTTCGATTTTACAGAACTCAGCAGTATTTACCATTGTACCGAGGTACATCCGAAAATCAGTGGAGTCATTGCACAAAAAATCGCCATTTGTTATTCACGGAAACGGTCGTTTTCTGGAGATCATGATCGGATAGAAAAAACACGTTGTTTAAGCTACTTTTACCTCTCTCAATACTATTTCTTGAAAACCACTCGCCTTAAAATATTATTTAGATGAGTTCTAGGAGGGCAACAACTACTTATAACTACTTATAGAGGGGAAAGGAAAATTTGGCTACGCGCGGGCAAGCGCAGAATTTGGTTTTACCGCTTGACGGCCCGACTAAAGGAGGCTTCGAAAAATTTGAGACTAAGGTCTCTTAATCCGTAGGTCGAGCATTCGAGCTGCTCACGACCCACCAATAAAACAAGCGGTTAGATTAATATCTAACCGCTTGTTTATTTCATTGCTACCATATTGCTACTTTGTAAACGACGCGGTTTGTTTGAAACTAATTTGCGCGTTATTTGAGATTGCCTTTCCTGAAGCCGCGCGAGTTATTTGACGCCGACAAATAAGATTTTTGCAGGAAGCGTCATATACGCTTCTCGCAAGCAGGCTTGCGAGAGCACGAGCATGATCTAGCTTCATAGATACTCCCTCTTTTATAGGTATTTATTGCTGATTATTCGTAATATTGGCCGGATCAAGCCTTCCCCCTGATTCGCCACATTCCCAACGGCAGGCGACACCGCCCATAGCTGCATCAGATCCGGCGCAAAGGGTTTTAGCAGGGGCAGTAGCATCCTTCACTTTGTAATTTCCCGTATTTAACCGAAATAGAAAAGTCACCGCGCTGTATCTTGGACTTTAGGACCTATTTTTTGGACTAAAAGACATTTCACACCTATTAAACTGTTAACAGCAATATTGCTGGATGAATAAGGAACAGGCGTGAACATCTTATCTATTTCAACCGCCCGGTCGGCGGTAGTTGCATTAGTTGTTTCCAGTATCGCGTTTTTAGGAATCTCTGGTATGACATATGCTCAAGGGCAGAGTGGCTATAAAAAGGAGGATCCGGGCGACTATTCCGACAAGAACGACCCCATTCAGGGCCATACAGGGGAAGGCTATGGCAACTCCACTGAGAAGAGCGTAGCTACGAAAAAACAGAGCCAGCAGGGAGGGTCGGGCCGCTATGACAAGGAGGACCCGGGCGACTATTCCGACAAGAACGACCCGATCCAGGGCCATACAGGCGAACCTTATTCTGAAAAGGGTTCATCCATAAAGGGGAAGGAGAGTTCAGAAAGCGAAATACCAAGAATCAGTAAATTGCTTTACGAAGGGTCGCCGAAAATAGCTGCAAAGGCTTGAATCCACTAAATCTTATAATCGATAGGAGAATTGAAATGAGAATTGACAAATATTTAACCGGTTTATTGATCCTGGCTGCCTTGGGACCTTCTTTAATGTCTGGCAGCGTTTCTGCCAAAGAATACTTTACTGTCAAAAATAACGTGCTGGAACGCCCGACGGGATTTCGCGAGTGGATTTACGTAGGCACGCCTCTCACCCCAAATGATATGAATAATGGAAAGGCCAACTTCCAAGAATTTCATACCGTTTACATTGACCCGGAGAGCTGGGAGCACTGGAAAAAGACAGGTAAATTTCGGGACGGCACCATAATAATTAAGGAGATGACCAGTGTCGGCAGCAAGGTTGCAGCAAGCGGGAAGGGTTATTTCATGGGTGATTTCATTGGCTTGGAAGCGACAATAAAAAGCAAGCGCGAATTTCCCAATGAACCTGGCAACTGGGCTTATTTCAGCTTTACTAACGAAGACCACAAATCCATAAAAAAGACTGCGAACTTGGAACCAACGGCGAATTGCAATGGCTGTCACGAGGCGTCCGCACATGATGACTTTGTATTCACGCAATATTATCCTGTTCTCCGTGCCGGAAAGGCGAATGCGGAGAATGCAGTCGGAGGAAGATAAAATGAACCGCTTGAAAGAGAATACATATCCGTATCGAAACGAACACATCGCTGTTTTGTTGCCCGCAGTTTTGTTTACGATGGCGTTGCTCACACATGCTGGAACAGCAATAGCCGACAAGGGGGATTTTTCCCTATATGTCGACAAGTCAGGCAACATCCGTCTGCCCGACGATTTTCGGCTGTCAATGACCCATTTGGGTTCCTGGTTTGTGCCAGAAGGAGAGGCAAGTGGTTTTCACGATGTCTATACAGAACCGGAAACGGCGAAGATTTATCGCAAAACCGGGAAATTCCCGGACGGCGCAACCCTGGTCAAGGAATTGCGTTCGTCAACTGCAGGCACATACACTACGGGCAACAATGTCAGCCATGCGACAGGTGACGTCAAGCAGTGGTTTGTAATGATCAAGGATACCAAAGCCCGTTTTCCCAGCAATCCTGTCTGGGGCGATGGATGGGGTTGGGCACTGATTAAAACCGACAGCTCAAATCGAAACGTTGCCACTAATTATCGTACTGAGTGTCTCCCCTGTCATATGCCAGCAAAAAATACCGACTGGATTTACGTCGAAGGCTACCCAACGCTAAGCAAACCTGATCGGTAATATTCCTTTGCTTATGGAAGAATGCGGTCGGCATTGTGCGATCCTTGGGTTTCCAGCTTATGGATGAAAACCTAAGAAACCAGGAATCAACCTTCAGCCGAACGCATTAGACGAAGGCATCGAAGCAGAGAGTGTTAATGGGGGGCCACACCGTGAGTAATATCTAGGTTTCGTGCACTGACTATTGGCACACAATCAAACAACTTTTTTGATGCTGATACTTTCTAGGAAAAAACTTTTTTGCTTTGATGGCCTTCTACAGACAGCCATGTGATCCCCTGACCGGACCATTCGTCACGACATTCCTGTCAATTATTCGAACACTGAGAACAGTGCAGCCAGGCGGCGGGAGGCCGTAGCGGCCTCAACTTGCATTACTTCATGGGAACCAGACCGAGTTGCTGCAGCGCAGTCAATGCCTTTTCCTGGCCAAGTTCTTCAGCGACCTTACCATTTCTGATGCGAAAGACGCTAGTTTTGGAAAAGACGATTTCTTTAGAATTATCCCGCCGTAAGAAAGAAATTGCGGCGTAGACAATCTAATGGGGGCTACAGAGGGGTTCAGTCCATAAACCATCGGCTTTGCTGGTGGTAATTTTTCCGGAAACCCCCTCCATGGAGGCAGTTTTCTGAACTTCCCGGAAGAAAGGATTTTGTTGTGTGAGGTGGCGTCGCTCGAAATGGTTCTGCTACCTGGCTGGGATGATCATGCTATGCAATACTGTGCTTGCCGCATCCGCCGAGTGGTCCGTCAACTCCACAGGCAACCTGCACTATACTAACGATGCAGCATTATTCTCGGCGACTCGGCGCCTCAATCTGCACGGAGACCCGACCCAACCGGCATTGGATTCGAGCCTGGCCGGCAACGGTTCGGACATGGTCTTCGAGCCGGATTTGAATGTAATGCGTCCCGTCACCTCAAGATGGGGGCGCACGGAGATCTCCGCTCGCGCTCAGGCGTTTGTCTATACGCTCAATTCACGCTTCAATCATGGGAGCTTCGGCATACAGGCGTTACATGAGATTACACCGGGGACGAAAATTCGCGTCCGTTTTTACTCGACGCCGGACCTCTTGCTGGGAGACAATGAAAGCAAGCGTACGGATTCCATTACGGAGGAACGGGTGACCAGCTATATTGGATCGGCGCGATTGGAGCAGCGTCTGTCGGATGATTGGGAAGTACGATTGCTGACCCGCTATGGTGCCCGATTGTACAACGATCCCTTCGCGCAGAGAGATGCCACGTTCTGGACAATTGGTCCACACCTCGTATGGCATGCTACGAAACGTATTAACTTCACGCTAGGCTACCACTATGAGAAGGGGTTGGCAGATGGCCGTAACCAGCCGACGCTGCGGGACGATACCTCCTATAGCAACCATTATGTGGCGTTTGGATTGGAGTCCGAGATCACGGAACGCCTCGGACTCGAACTGGGCCTCCATTATGAACGCAACAATTGGATCAGTAGCATCGTGGGAGACGAACGGAAAGGCGGTCATGAAACTGTGATCGTGGGAGAGTTCAACGCCAGGTATCGTCTTTCCGAACGATGCCGCTTGCGGGCCGGCTTTCAGCGGTCACCGCGGAAGCAAAGCTCCGAAGAAGATGTTGTGTACAACACCAATGTCTCGGTGGGTGTTTCGTATTTGTTTTAAAACCTGCGGCGGTTAATCTAACCAGAAACCAAGCCGGGATCAGATGCAAAATCCGCTTTTCCCGAAAGGGGTGTGACTCAACCGGCTAGAATGCCGCGGCCTTGCGGAAGGGAAAAAAGCCGACTCCGTTGGGTAAAACTACTCTAGTTAATAAGGTTACATGAAAAACATGCGAGGTTGTCAGCGTCGCCATTATTAATCGGTCTCGGCGACAGAATTTGCAAACCTTGATCTGGCGTTCCTCTCACCATTGCCCCCCTCCAGTGTTTATTCTGGAACTTAGCCCCCATGAAATCGAGTTTGAAGCCAAACTTATTACTGTCCTCGACGGGTGCGCCCGAGCTTTATTTAAATGAGCAATAGCATGAGCCAAGTATATGAACGACCATGCAAATAACATATCACCTACCATTCGATCGAGACTTTAGAATACAAATCTTGGACGATCTGTCGATGTTGCAAATTCTCTCGCCAACTACTTTGTAGTAAGGTTGGTAATGCAAGGGCGAATTACTAGTAATGCTACATACTGGTACTAGCAATTTTATTGCTTCTTGCGACGATTATCGAGGTAAGGTTGACCAATTCGCCGGTCGGTCCGGCCTTCGCCGCTTTCTGGTACCAGGAGGTCGGCTTCACCGTTGGCGACGCCGCCTTTCGGATGTCCCTCCAGCACTGGATCAACGACGCTCCGCTCAGGATTTTCTTTCTCGTCGTTGGTCTCGAAATAAAACGCGAATTGACTATTGGGCACCTTGCGAGTTGGCGGTCCGCGACCTTACCAATCGCGGCTGCCGTGGGAGGGATGGTGGCGCCGGCCCTTCTGTTCCTGCTCGTCATTCTTTCCGGGTCGTGGTCGCAGGGCTGGGGTGTCCCGATGGCGACCGACACGGCTTTCGCGATCGCGCTGCTCGTCGCGATGGGACCATGCGTGCCGGTAGAGCTGCGCATTTTCCTCACCGCGACTGCCATCGTTGATGACATTGGCATCAATGTCGTGATGGCCTCATTTTATTCCGGCGATATCCACGTCGTATATCTCCTCGCAGCTCTCGCAATTCTAGAATGCTTCTCCCTGCTGAACTGGTCGAGGATCTACGTGCTCACGCCGTATCTCCTTCTCGGGATAGTTCTTTGGGCACTGGTCTATGCAGGTGGCCTCCACGCCACGCTAGCGGGAGTCGTGCTTGCCCTGTTCATACCGACTCGCCCGCCCGCGAACTTGGCGGCTCTTATGACACAGGCAAACACGATCATCATGGCGGAAGCGCAGCACGAGGGCCAGACCCTTAGGCACAACGCTTCTGCGCCAGCGCTCCGCGCGCTCGACGCCATCCACGACCGCATCGAGTCCCCTGCGGACAGATTGTTGCGCCGCGCCGGCGCAAGGTCGAGCTACCTAGTTTTGCCGCTCTTCGCATTGGCGAACGCCGGCGTGGCGATTTCTATCGATGTACTTTCGGGGCATGAATGGCTTATGGCAGCGATTATCGTGGGGCTCGTTGTCGGCAAGCCCGTTGGCATATTACTCGCAGCGAGCCTGGCAGTATGGGTGGGTATTGCCGTGAAGCCGACGGAATATTCCTGGCGGCAATTGGCCGGTGCCGGTGCCATGGCTGGGATTGGGTTCACTATGTCCCTCTTCATCGCCGGCCAGGCCTTCCTTGGGGCGAGTGACTTCTCGGCTGCGAAGATCGCCGTGTTCGCGGCGTCGATCATTTCGGCGTTAGTGGGAACGATTCTGCTATGGGGAGCCCCGAGCGCAGCTGCCGCGTACACGGGAGTTCAGGACACCCGGATGCAGGGCACTTAGGTAGAGAAGCTGGCTCGAAGTGCCAGGTCCCTTTCTAGTTAGGCCAAATATCAAAACCGCAAGTCCATTTGAACACTCCCTTGAAAGCGCGAATCGGTCTTCACCTCTACAGAAGACCCTGGAGGGGCCTCGAACCTTAGAACTACGATGCTGACGAGTCGGGCAGTTCGCTCGCTTCGGCTCCTTCTGTCCTGCCCGACGGATTCTTCTTCTGCGCTTCCGCGCGGTATTCGGTAGGACCGTTACCGTAGGCCTTCCTAAATGCGCGCACAAAACTGCTCCGGCTCCCGTAACCACTATTACTTGCGATTTGCTCGATGGTCAATTTTGTCGCCGTGAGCTGTTGAGCGGCTTGACGTAGCCGTAAGTCTCTCAATATATCCATTGGAGACCGTCCGATTAGCTCAGTAAACCGGGCAAAGAATGCAGACCGGCTCATGCAGGCGGTTTGCGCCAAGCTGTTGGACGTATGGTTGGCACCAGGGCGTGCAGCCATGTCTGCAAAAGCGCGTGTAATTTTTGGATCGCTCAATATTGAGAATCGTTCAACCCAGAGATTAAGTGAGCTCAGTGATCGGCGCAACAATGCGACGATAACTTGCTTCAACAAAGCAGCGCTCATGGCCTTAGCGCCTACCTCCTGCGCGACAAGCTCTTTTAACGCCATTTCCAAACGCGTATCCAACATGTCAGCTGAATCGAATTGCTCGACGATTGGTCCAGCTAGGTTCGCGAAGAGATCTGTTGCACTGCCATAGGAAGTGCGAAAGACGCCACAGATCAGCAGAACCTCGGGCGACTCCTCGTCGCCTGCAACAAATCGCCTGATTGTTCCACCTGAAATCGTTTGTCCTTTTGCTTGCGCACGACCATCTACAGTAATGAGGGGGAGGGATGGATTCTCTCCGGCTACTTCGATTCGAAACGACGACATCAGTGGAACGATAATTAATGTGTGTGGGACGATATCGATTGGCGGCTCATTGCCGACGATAAATTGCCCTTTTCCGGATAAGTTGTAATGAATGCCTGGCACGTTGATCCCGCCCATGTCCAGGCGATACCCCGAACTCACTAAACATTCTGTCAAAGTGACGAAACTAACGTCCAAGGCACTCATCAGACTGTCGAGATCTGATGAGGAGATTCGCATTAAAGGCCGGTTACGCACAGCGACCATGCTTGGAAAAACAATATCGGCTCAAAAGCATCATTTATCACAATAGAGGTGGAATTGACATTCCGGTGCCCGAAGTTTGCACTGGCAGAAGTATCATAGTACATCCTTCACTTTGTAATTCCCGTATTTAACCGAAATAGAAAAGTCACCGGCTGTATCTTGGACTTTAGGACCTATTTTTCGGACTAAAAGACATTTCACACCTATTAAACTGTTAACAGCAATATTGCTGGATGCGTTTACATTGACCCGGAGAGCCGGGAGCACTGGAAAAAAACAGGTAAATTTCGGGACGGCACCATACTAACTAAGGAGATGAGCAGTGTCGTCAACGTTCAGAAGTCATGAGTGGACAAATGGCTCGGACACCTGGGCCGACCTTACAGGAGATAAGATATGACGAACGCGACCGCAGCAAATGGCAAAGAGGCAGCCTATCACGGTTTTCCGGCCGAAGATGACTACGGCTATGCACAGGCCATCAAGATTGGAAACACGATCCACGTGTCCGGCCAGCTCAGCCAGGACGACAAGGGGAACATGATCGCGCCTGCGGCACTCGATGAATCCGGCAAGCCGGCCGACTTCTCGACGATGGCAGAGCAGATGCGAGTGACCTATGCCAACGCTGCGAAGATTCTGGCGCGTTTCGGGGCGACTCTCGATCACGTGGTGGAAGAGACGCTCTATGTCCTCGATGTCGATACGGCGTTTACGGTAGCGGGCAAGGTGCGCAAAGAAGCCTATGCTACGGCGCGGCCTCGGTGCGCCAGCAATCTGATCGGCGTAGCGAGGCTGGCCTTTCCTGAGCAGCTTGTCGAAATCGTCTTCAAGGCAGTGCTGCCTCCAGCATAGACGGACACGGATCGATATCCGCTGGAACCGAGTAACAGCATTTCCACCAAAGAGACAATGACCGAGGAGACAATTCCCATGAAGGCAATCGTGGTAAAGGACCAGGCTGCGGGAACGGCCGGGATGAAGCTGATGGAGCGACCCGAGCCACAGGCAGCGATAAATGACGTTATCGTTCAGATTCATGCGTCGGGATTCGTCGGGACTGAGTTGGCGTGGCCCTCGACCTGGACCGATCGCCGCGACCGTGATCGAACACCGTCGATCCCCGGCCACGAGCTGGCCGGAGTGGTCACCGCCCTCGGATATGGCACGACGGGTCTGTCGGCGGGACAGCGAGTGTTCGGCCTCGCGGACTGGTATCGCGACGGCACCCTGGCCGAGTATGTGGCGATCGAGGCGCGCAACCTCGCGCCGCTGCCGGGCGACGTTGACTTCACAGTGGGCACGAGCCTGCCAATCTCGGGCCTCACCGCGTGGCAGGGACTGTTCGAGCACGGCCGCCTTCGGGCGGGGCAAAGCGTAATCGCGCACGGCGCGGCCGGCGCAGTCGGGTCGATGGTGACGCAACTCGCACGATTGGCTGGCGCCCACGTCATCGGCACCGGACGTGCCGCCGACCGTCAAAAGGCGCACGACTTCGGCGCGCAGGAGTTTGTCGACCTCGACAGCGACACGCTGGAAGACGTAGGCAGAGTCGATCTTGTGTTCGATGTCATCGGCGGCGACATCGGGAAGCGGTCCGCGCGCCTGATTCGAGCCGGGGGAACGCTGGTGTCCATCGTCGGGCCGTCTGAGGCGCGGGCCGTTGATGGCCTTGTGATCGACTTCGTTGTCGAGTCCGATCGCGCCCAACTGAGTGAGATCGTCCAGCGGGTGCGGGACGGACGACTGCGGACGAACATCGGCAACGTCTCGACCCTCGACGAAGCTGTCGCCGCCTTCAACCCGACCGAGCGACGCCCGGGGAAGACGGTCATCCGTGTTCGTCCGTGAGGACTCGGGAGGGTGAGCGGTTCTGGCCTCAACCTAATCCTTCACCGATAGGAATAACGATAACCATGACCAACACCGTCATCGAATGTATCTTGAGCCGCACCGCCGCCAAGTATTACGACCCTGCCGCCACCTTGAGCGACGACCAAATCCGCGAGCTGGTGCGAATCGGCACCACCGCGCCGACATCCTTCCACTTGCAGAACTGGCGCTTCATCGCCGCGCGCACGTGTGAAGCCAAGGCTCGGCTGAGTCCGATCGCCTGGAATCAACCCGCGATCACGGATGCAGCCGTTACCTTCATCGTCGTCGGACAGTTGGCCGATTCCAGCGTAATACCAGAACGCCTGGCTCCATTGGTTGAAGCGGGCGTCATGCCGGTAACGATGGTGCCGGAATGGGAAATCCTCGCACGTGATCTGTACATGGAGTACCCACAGCGCCAGCGCGACGAGGCAGTACGCACCGGCACTTTCGGCGCGGCGGCGATGATCTATGCGGCCCGCTCGCTGGGCCTGGGTTCGACGCCGATGATCGGTTTCAATGCCGAAGCGGTGCACCGCGAGTTCGGACTGGCCGAGGACGAAGTACCGGTCATGCTGTTGTCCATAGGGGCGGAGCGTCCGGGAAACTGGGCGCAGAAGCCGCGCCGTCCGGTGGCCGATGTGTTGGATTTGGTGTAATTATTAGTGAAATCATTAACTTAAGGAAACTATGATGCCTAGAACTTCATTGCCAAAGCCGGAACAGGTGCCGGCCGATTCGAAACTGACTCTCGATACGTTCACCAAGAACATCGGGTTCACCCCAAATATGATGGCAACCTTCGCGCAGAGCCCGATCGCGTTCAACGCATGGGCCACCCTGCTCGGCTCCTTGAGCAAGGCGCTTGACGTGAAGACGCGTGACAGCATCGGCCTCGCTGTCTCCGAAGTGAATGGCTGCAACTACTGCCTGACGGTTCACAGCTTTACGGCCAAGCATATGGCCAAGCTGCCGGCCGATGAAATCATTCTCGCTCGGAAGGGCCATGCCAGCGACCCGAAGCGGGACGCCGCCGTCCAGTTTGCGCGTAAAGTCATCCAGACCCGCGGCGAGATCAGTGACGCCGATCTGAAAGCTGTCCGCGATGCCGGCTATACGGATGCGAACGTCATGGAGATCGTCGCGCTGGTGGCCATGTACTCCCTGACGAACTTTTTCAATAACGTATTCGATCCCGAGAAGGACTTTCCCGACGTTACGCCGGCTGGCTCGATCTGAACTTTCCACTAACGATAATCAGCAGGCCGGCAAGGCCGGGAGGAAAGATGAAGAACAAGGACCAACCTATGGGCAGAAGGAGGAAGCACATGAAGATCCGAACCATCATCGCCACCACCTGCGCCGCCCTCGTCTTCTCGATGGCCGGCCCCGTCTACGCCCTTGATGTCGCCGTGATCGTCTATGACGGGGTACTGACCAGCGATATCACTGCTCCACTGGAAGTCTTCGGGAACGCCGCCAGGAAACCCTGGCCGCAAAAAATCAATGTCGAGACCGTTGCCGCGGACGGCGATCTCGATATCCTTACCGAGGAAGGCATTAAGCTAAAGGCCGACAGACTTCTCGCTGAAGCGCCCAGCTATGACGTGATCATCGTTCCAAGCCGCTATGACATGGACACCGTGCTTGGCAACCGGGCGCTCATCGACTTTATACGGGATCAGTCAAAAACGGCTGACTGGATGGCGAGCAATTGTTCAGGCGCGTTGGTGTTGGCTGAAGCGGGCGTTCTCGATGGAAAACGGGCAACGACCTGGGCAGGCGGCGAAGCATCGTTTCAAAAGAAGTACCCGGCCGTGTTTGTGCAACACGACATCAACGTCGTTATTGATGACGGCGTCCTGACATCCAACGGCAGCATCGTTTCCTACGAAGCGGCGATCGCCTTGCTTGCAAAGCTGACGAGCGACGAATTCGCTGCGGAAGTCGCCAATGATCTCCAGTTCAAACGTGTCGCAAATGCTGTTCTGCCGCCGCGGCTGCACTGGAAACTTGCCTTCGTCGTCGCTGTGGCTGCTTTCCTGTTCGGTGCGTTCATTGCGGGTCTCACATTATTGATACGGACCAAGAGAACAAAACGGTGACATGCGTTTCAGGAGCGATCGGTCGGTGGGCTTGATCCGGGCGATTTGGCCCCGGCCGTCAAGTGCCGGTCATGCTATTGTCCGTGGGCGCGGTGCTTCCCGAGAACTGGCCACAGAAGCCGCTCCGACCGCTGAATATGCGGTCCACGCTATCTGACTCTCATTTCATAAGTTGAAGGAAGTGACGCTCGATCATCCGATTTTCACGCGCTGGCCGGCGCAGTACCCCGATCGGCTGCAACTCTTTTCCGCCCCGACACCCAATGGGGTGAAGGTCGGCATCATGCTTGAGGAAACGAGCCTCGCCTACGAGCAGCACCGGATCGACATCATGGCGGACGAAAGCCACGCCCCGGCCTTTCTCGCGCTCAACCCCAATGGCAAAATTCCCGCAATCTACGACCCCGATGGGCCCAACGGCACGTCGCTCGCGCTGTTCGAATCAGGCGCTATCCTCCTCTATCTTGCCGACAAGACGGGACAATTTATCTCGGCAGAGCTATCTCTTGAAACTGTCCTTCCTGGAAGCTTTGGTTACGATGAGTTTTGGGCGACACTCTACGGATTTCCCTATGCTTCGTCGCCAAACCTTACAGTTACAACCAAAGCTCAACAACTATTAATTTTTCTCCTCGCAACCCTATGACTTTTATAGCTTCTGCTCCAACCAGTCTGTTGGCACAATCGATGTCTACTGCTGTGGCGTCAAAAGAAACAGAAAAATGAAAAACAGAGCGGTGAATTAACCGGTGAGTTTTATTGATAAGATACGAAATCTTAATAAAACTTAACTTATGGATAATTCCGAGCAGCTTGTTGAACAGTACTTGATAGGATTAAATCGAGGCGCTGTTATATTTGAGCCAAATGGAAACATCCCCCCGGATTTTTCTCTTGAAAGCACCATCGGCGTCGAAGTTCGCCGCCTCAACCAGAATTACGAGTATTCAGATGGGTCAGCCAAAGGTTTGGAAACTCTCGCTATCCCATTATGGCAGCGACTCCACAGATTACTTCCTTCAATCGGCCCATCCATCGACGGAGAGAGTTGGTTTGTTGGAACGGATTTCCGACGCCCTATCGGACGCTGGGCCCCACTTTGGACGAGGATCAGGCGAGAACTCGTTTCCTTCATGGTTGCGCCCAATCGAAAGCAATGCACGCTCCCGGTTACAGTCAACTTCCAGCTGGATTTAATTCGCGCGAGTAAAGACCATGGGAGCTTCTTTCTCCTCGGGGCTAGCAGCGACGGCGACTCCGGTGGCTGGGTGATGGGTGAAGTCGGGAAGAACCTTCAGCTATGCATCGCAGAGAAAGAAAAGAAAATCGCGCCTTACCGTGCCAAATACAGCGAATGGTGGTTGATCCTGCCAGATCATATCGACTTTGGGGTTGATCCGGAAGACCATGAGCGATATAGGACATGGCTAATGCCCAACTTGCGCCACAGCTTCGCCAAGATTGTCCTGCTCGACCCACGCAACCATCATCGCTGGTTTGAGCTCTGAGCATTCGTTTCAACCACTTAGTTGGGCTGATTGAAATGTTGAGCTTTCGCTTAACTTGGTGAGCCAGTTATTGATCATTTTTTGGACCCGGTGTTGCGAATCTCGCCATGGGAAGGGGGCTTTCGATTAGGGGATTAGCCATTCTAATCGGTAGTTAGCTTGCCACGTTTACTTGCGCCGCAATAAAGTACGTCATTGATGAGAGATTGAGAATGGCTGAGAATTGGAGTGACGATGAGCTTACTGCTGCGGTTGAGGCATACAGAGAAATGTATGGGTTAGAGGCTGCAGGGAAATCCTATTCCAAACTCGATTTTTATCGCGCTTTGGCAAGCCGTTTCGGGCGCACTGGAAAAGCTTTCGAGTATCGAATGCAGAACATTTCTGCCGTGCTTCACGAACAAGGCAGAAGCTGGATTCCCGGGTTGAAGCCAGCAGGAAACGTTGGAGCCAACGTAAAGCCTCGCGTCATTGCCTTAATACAGTGTTGGGAGGATGACAAACTGCTTAGGACTGAAAAAGCGGTCTCATATAAGAAGAAGTTGCCCGCCATACGAGACTGGCTTATTGAGGTTGCTCGACACAGGGATCAAGTTACATATGGACTGGTAATGGAGGCATTCGGCGTGGATCGCTTCAGCCTGCGCCACGGTATAGACTTTCTGGGCCATCAAGTTGATAACTTGAGCGAGCCGATCCTCACGGCACTGATTGTGGGAAAGAAGACACGAAATGTTCTTCTGGTTTTGCCAAAGAGTTTGACGTTAATGACGATGAAGCTGAACGCCAGCGCTTGTACAATTTCTGGAGCATCCATAAGGAGCCTGCTAAGGTCGAGATAGAGCCATTGGACCTGGAAGTCAGAGCTGCCCGGTTTGTCAGTGTAGAAGCTCGACCGGATCAGGCAGCCTTCCGGCATCGTGTCTCCCTTGCCTTCAAAGGAAAGTGCGTGATCAGCGGCTGTAATGTATGGAAAGCGCTTGATGCAGCACATAAACATGGCCGTGACTGGCGTCTTGGCCATAACCGTGCTGAGGAGGGATATCTACTGCGAAAGGATCTGCACGCCCTTTACGCACAAACTACTTTCGATTACCGATAAGGGAAAGGTTGAATTGGATTCATCCATATTGGAACATTACGGATTGTTTGCAGGAATTAATATTATGGAGCTAAGGAACGCTGGAAGTTAAAAAAATATACCTTTTCATAGCCATACTTATGGCTGCACAGGTGCGACACACCATATCCCTGCTAATTTCGGAGGTACTGATAAAGCGTTTCCCGGCTTATCCCAAACTCTTTTGCCAGCTTTGTTTTGTTAGAACCTGTCGCGGCTTGCTCACGCAGCTGAGCGATCCTCTCCGCGTTTAATGCGGGCTTCCTGCCCTTGTAGACGTTTCCTTTAGCTTTTGCCAGGGCTATTCCCTCCCGCTGTCGTTCCTTTATGAGCGCAACGGATCAATGCGGATGCACAGGGACTAAAATTCCCGATACTTCCATGATATATCAGGATTTAGTTGTCCGCTAAGATGCGGAATAATCCAATATACCGCTTAGACGTTGAATCGGAAATGCATCACATCACCATCCTTGACTACATATTCCTTGCCTTCCAGCCGCATCTTGCCTGCTTCCTTCGCGCCCTGTTCACCTCTGCAAGCGATGAAGTCGTCATAAGCAATGACTTCAGCGCGGATGAAACCTTTCTCGAAATCGGTATGAATCACGGCGGCTGCCTGCGGGGCGGTATCGCCCCTGGATATGGTCCAGGCGCGCACTTCCTTTACGCCTGCGGTGAAATAGGTTTGCAGCCCGAGTAGCTGGTAGGCGGCGCGAACCAGTCGATTCAGCCCCGGTTCTTCCAGATTCATATCGGCCAGAAAGACCTGTTTATCCTCGTCCGGCATTTCCGCAATTTCCGCTTCCAGGGCTGCACAGATCACCACCACCGGCGCGCCCTCCCGCGCAGCATATTCCTGTACGCGTGCCAGCAGCGGATTTCCGGTGAACCCCTTTTCGTCAACATTGGCGACATAAATAGCGGGTTTGCCGGTCAGCAGGCAGAGCGGCTTCAGTAATTGCTGTTGCTCCTCATCCAACCCCAGGCTTCTGGCGGGATTGCCCTGATCAAGGTGAGCCCGTGTCTTTTCCAGCAGCGCCACCAACTTGATCGCGTCCTTGTTGCCGGACTTGGCCAGCTTGGTTTCGCGTTGCAATCCCTTTTCCACTGTCGCCAGATCGGCCAGGGCCAGCTCGGTCTGTATGGTCTCGATGTCCGAAATCGGGTCCACGTTGCCGCTGACATGCACGACGTTGTCATTGACGAAACAACGCACCATATTGACGATGCCATCGGTTTCACGAATGGTAGCAAGGAATTTATTTCCCAGCCCTTCTCCCTTGGATGCGCCCGCGACAAGGCCGGCGATATCGACGAACTCGACGATGGCGGGCTGCACCTTTTGCGGGTTGACGATTGCACTGAGTTTGGATAAGCGCTGATCCGGCACTTCGACGATGCCGATATTCGGCTCGATGGTACAAAAAGGATAGTTTTCTGCCGAGATACCCGCCTTGGTCAGCGCGTTAAACAGCGTGGATTTTCCTACATTGGGCAGACCCACGATACCGCATTTCAGGCTCATAAGTTTTTTGAGTTATAGATGATGGATTCGGGCCACAAGTGGCTGGAGGAGAAAAATGAGATGTACACCTTCCTTACATATCATCTTTGATTACTTTTGTATGCAGCTTCAGCATGGCCGCCTGGCAATTGCCTTCCGCAATAAGCGACCAGACTTCCAAGCTGCGATGGATCGCTTCGTCTATCAGCGGGGTTTCTTCCTTGCGCGGCGGCTGCAGCACATAATTTACCACGGCATTTCTGTCGCCAGGATGGCCAATGCCAATGCGCAGGCGCCAGAAATCCTTGGTCGCAAGATGGGCGGCGATATCCTTCAAACCATTGTGCCCGCCTAGGCCGCCGCCCAGTTTCAGTCTGGAAACACCCGGCGGCAAATCCAGTTCATCATGAACCACGAGAACTTGTTCAGGCTGAATTTTATAATAGCGGCATAACGCCGCAACGGCTTTCCCGCTGGCATTCATATACGTCTGCGGATTGAGCAACCACAACTCCGCATCGCCTTGACCGGTACGCGCACACAAACCATGAAACCTCGTCTCGGCTTTTAACGTCATGCGCAATTCATCCGCCAGGCGAAATATCCACCAGGCGCCGGCATTATGACGCGTGGCGGCATATTCCCTGCCTGGATTGCCGAGACCGACGATGAGCTTCATCGAACGTTACAGAAGTGGCTACGTACTAAAAAGAAAAACCCGCCGGAACTGAGGAACCCAGCGGGCTGCATGAAAAAACGACAAGTTACTATTTCTTTTTCCCTGCGTCTTTCTTCTCTCCTTCTTTTGCAGCACCCTCTTTCTTCTGTACGGTCGTCGGAATGTCCCCTGCGGCCACGTGGGCGGCCGCTTCCTCGGCGGCCACTGCACGCGGAATGACGATAGTTGCCACCGGCAAATTTTCGCCTTTGATCAGCGCGGGAATCTCCACGCCTTCCGGCAGTTTCAGATCGCTCAGGTGCAAGGTATTTCCAGCGGCAAGGTCGGTCAGATCAACCGTAATGAATTCGGGCAGATCTTTCGGCAAACAGGAAACGTCCAATTCGGTGAGCACATGACTGACGAGACCGCCAGACAATTTCACCCCTGGTGAAATCTCCGCGTTAATAAAGTGCAACGGCACTTTCATGTGTATCTTCTTATTCTTGTCCACACGCTGGAAGTCGATGTGCAGTACTTGCAATTTGAACGGGTGCATTTGTATATCACGCAACAGCACCTGTTCTTTTTCCCCATCCAGATCCATGGACAGGATGGAAGCATGAAAAGCTTCCTGCTTGAGCTTGTGATAAAGACCGTTATGATCCAGCTCAATCGCTTGTGCCGGATTTTCTCCGCCATAAATAACGCCCGGCACCTTGCCGGAACCACGCAGGCGGCGGCTCGCACCTTTGCCCTGTAACGTGCGCTTGTTGGCGCTGATTTCAATTTGCATCTTGCTTTCTCCAGAATGGGGAGCATCCGCGACCAGATGACTCCGATTAATAAACGCTTACTCCATGAACAATGAACTTACTGAATCCTCGTTACTGATCCTCAACATCGTTTCCGCCAGCAGGCTCGCCACGCTCAGCTGATGAATGCGAACGCAGGCTTTGGCATCCTCACGTAACGGGATAGTATCGGTGACGACCAGCTTGTCGAGTGAGGAATTCTCAATCCGCTCCACCGCTTTGCCCGATAATACCGCATGAGTACAATAAGCCAGCACGCTTTCCGCGCCCTCCTCTTTCAAGGCGCGGGCCGCTTCACATAATGTATTGGCGGTATCCACCATGTCATCCATGATGACGCAGGTGCGTCCATCCACCTCGCCAATGATGTTCATCACCTTGGCAACGTTAAATTTGGGACGGCGCTTGTCGATGATCGCCAGATCGCATTCCAGGCGTTTCGCCATTTGCCTCGCTCGCACCACACCGCCTACATCGGGCGAGACCACCACCAGATTCTGATAATCGCTTTTCCACAAGTCTCCCAGCAGAATCGGCATGCTGTAGATATTATCCACCGGGATGTCGAAAAATCCCTGGATCTGATCCGAATGCAAATCCATGGTCAGCAGCCGGTCTATCCCGACCGTGGTCAGCATGTTCGCCACCACTTTGGCGGTAATCGGTACTCGTACCGAACGCGGCCTCCTGTCCTGACGGGCATAGCCGAAATAAGGCATTGCCGCGGTGATACGTCCCGCAGATGCCCGCTTCAGCGCATCCACCAGTACCAGCAATTCCATCAACGTATCGTTGGTGGGCATACAGGTGGATTGCAAAACAAATACGTCCTTGCCGCGGACATTCTCGAGGATCTCCACCATCACCTCGCCGTCGCTGAAACGGCCCACCGTCGCGCGTCCCACGTGGATGTTGAGATGCCGCACCACATCCTGCGCCAGCTTAGGATTGGCGTTGCCGGTGAAAACCATCAAGCTATCGTAGGCCATGGGCAAGTGACTATTTGAAATTCTTAACCGGCACTGAAGGACAAAAGAGATACGAGCGGCTCCTCGCATATCTTGTATGACTGAACTGGCACTTCAAAACTTGGCTGGGGAGGTAGGGATCGAACCTACGAATGCCGGAATCAAAATCCGGTGCCTTACCACTTGGCGACTCCCCAATTTACTGCTCTGCAAAATCATGCATGGGATGGCGATCCAATCCTTGCGCCATAAAACCTGTCATATCGGCCGGAACTTTTGCCAAAGCCAATTGCGCCGCCGGCTCCGTGGCAAACTCGGCAAATACACAAGCGCCCGAGCCCGTCATCGCCACCTTCCGGGTGTTATCGAGCCGCCTGAGCCACTCCAGATGACGCGCTACCTCGGGAAAAGTCCGGCATACCACCGGCTCCAGATCGTTATGCCCATGCTCGACGGAAAAGGGCGGTATTTTGATTGGAATCGTGTTTCGTGTCAATTCTTTACTGGCAAAAACCTGCGGGGTGGATACGTGCACAGGTGGCATCAGGATGAGATACCACGCGGGCGGGAGCATGATGGATGAAAGCTTTTCACCTATACCTTCCGCAAAAGCATTTTCACCAAAGATAAATACAGGCACATCCGCACCCAGTCCGAGCCCAAGTGTCAACAACTGATTTCTTTTCCAGCCTAGTCCCCATAAACGGTTGAGTGCCAGCAGCGTCGTCGCCGCATCGGAACTACCACCGCCCAACCCGCCTCCCATTGGGATACGCTTTTCCAGAAAAATATCGACACCCAGGGAAATGCCGCTTTCCCGCTGTAGCAATTTTGCAGCGCGTACACACAAATCTTTATCTTCAGGTACACCGGGAGTAGGCGTATGAAGTTTGATCGCGCCATCTTCCCGCAAAGCAAAATTGAACCGGTCCGAAAAATCCACGAAGCGGAAAACCGTTTGCAATAAATGATAGCCATCTTCTCTACGCCCGACCACATGCAGGAACAGATTGAGCTTGGCCGGGGCGAGGCAAACGAGCTTGGTCATCAGTTCAGACTTGGCTTCATTGATTACCCGGATTCCAGCTATCCACCATAAGTTTTATTTGAAGGCCGGGACGTTTAAGCATCAATAATTTTGGACGTGCGGCTTGCGCCTGCTTGGTTTGTGTTTCCGGCACGGGAAAATGACTCAAATAACTAATCTCCCATCCATCCTGACGCATAGCCACAATGGTCCCATCGATATCCCTATCTACCTCGGCTACGGTCGCGGGTGAATTCACGCTTTGTACCCAATATTGCAAACCCATGAGCGGCAGCCGCCAGCCCAATACCCGCTCTGTCAGGGTTTCCACATCAAAGGCATAAAAGGTTTCCTGCTCGGAAGTCGTCAGATATACGCCTTCAGGATTGCGTTGTATCTGTGCCACAGCCTGCCCAAGCGGAGAAAGGAGAAGGATTTCATCGCTCGTATCGACATGATGCCATTGTACGCCACCGGAAAAACTATCTTTGCCACCCGTTACCGAGACTCTGCCAATCAGCCTGAAGGCCGCCGGCTTTGCTTCCACAGTACCCGTCATGGGTTCAATGACGATGGTACTGACAGCGGTGCGTTTATGAATAGGGGTGGTGCAGCCAGGGGAAAGAAACAACACACATAGCATCAGGCCCCACCCCGCAACATTGCGCCACTCCTTAAAAAGTGAAAGCGGCCGAGATCTGCATTGCACCGGCGTTACACCAGCATGGCCCATCATCTGTACTACTTCATGAATTTCTTCATAGTACTAATCAACGTCTCGTTACCGGGATTATTTTTGAGCGCGGTTTGCCAGATTTCTTTTGCCTCATCCTTTATTCCTTGCACCCAGAGAACCTCGCCGAGATGGGCGGCAATTTCCGGATCGGGATTCATTCCGAAGGCTTGTCTCAGATAACTGAGCCCCTGATTGAGGTTGCCCATACGGTAATGCACCCATCCGAGACTATCCATGATATAGGGATCATTAGGGGAAAGCATGATAGCTTTTTCGATAAGTTCCAGTGCTTCCGGCAGACGATCGCTGTGTTCCGCAAGGCCATAGCCTAGCGCATTATAAGCATGAGCGTGATCAGGCTTCAATTGTATGAGCTTGCGCAAATCCTGTTCCATGATATCGGATTTGCCGATTTTTTCTGCTGCCAGCGCACGGTCGTAGAGCAGATCGACATGATCTGGCAGTTTCTCCAAGCCATCACTAAGCAACTGAAACGCTTTCTGATAGGCACCCGTCTCGCGCAACAATTGGGATTCGGCAATTATCAACTGGGCACGTTGCTGATTATTCGTAGCCGGCAATTGCTGCAAGTGCTTGAGGGCCTCATCCGCTTTACCCTTCTTGGTCAGCAGAACGGCATACCGTATCTGTGCCGGAATGTATTGACTTCCACCGGTGACGGAGCGATACCACTCCATCGCCTCATCAGAACGCTGGGTTTTCTCGTATATTCCACCGAGATAATAGCGCACCATACCCGGGTCCCTGTAGTCCAGCTCCAACGCTTTCTTGAAATTCGACTCGGCAATGTCGTACTCGCGTAACTCCATGGATAGCAAACCCACTGCTAGGGCGACGTCAGCGTTACCCGGATTCTCCGCCAGCAATCTTTCGAATTGTTCGCGTGCCTTGACATAATCTTTTTCGACCAGCAATAGCCGGGCATACGTTATGCGCGTATCGTTGGCCTTGGGATAAGTTTTGAGATAGCCTTTGTAAAATTCCATTGCATTGGCATTGGAAGTTCGCGCCAATATCCGCCCTTGATAAATTGCCGCCATCTCCCACTCCGGGCGAAGTACCAAAGCCTGCTTCATTTCGGCCAGTGCAATATCAAAGTGATTAGCAAACCACGCCGCCTGAGACACGGCAAAATGCGCCTCCGGTAACTCGGGATAAGGTTGAGCAAGCTGTCGTACCAATTCGAATGTCGCATTTTTATTGGAATTGCGTACCAGCAGGCTATTCAATTGCATGAAAGCCTCGTCGATACTGCCCCCCTCCGATGCGAGCAGCTTCTCCAGATGAGGCCGCGCCTCATCCAGTCTGTCCGAATTCACCAATAGCGCCGCAATCGTCTGACGGGCAGTTACCGAATTCGGATCGAGTTCCACCCAGATTTTTGCTGCTTCAAGCGCGGGCGCGGCTTGACGTGAATGAAGCGCGATTTCGGTGGCCCGCTGGGCGACGCGTGGATCGCGGGTGCTTCTCGCCAGCTTGAGATAAGTGCGGGTAGCGATTTCCTGATCACCGCGCTGTAAAGCCGTTTCACCCAGTAAAAAGTCGAACAGGATGGGCGGGGTCAAATCCTGATTGGGTAATTTTGACTGTCCAGCCTCAGCTTGCTGCGTCGGCTTGCTCGCATTGAGAGCGGTCTTGCCTGGAATCTGCGCACAGGCGGCGAGAAAAAACAGCAGCAGCAATGCGCCGGGAATTTTAAGATTCATGGAAAATTAAGACAGGGTCCGAAAATAAGGCTAATAGGGAAATATGGAGCGGAATCGACCTTCAGCACAGCCCACATATTAGGTATATTTTACACTTCTCACAAGTGGACGTTGCCAAGCAAGAATGCTTGGAGCGCACATTCATAGGCAGCCTTATAAATTCAAAGTTCCAAATGAGTCTATTTACCGGGCGAACAAACGTAGAAAACAATTAATGAACCTCTGAATATGTCCTTCATGAAGCACGCATCGGCAAAACGAGTTGGCACATGGCTGGGCAAAATCGGAATGAACACAAAGCATGCAACACAGGTTATGGTTGGACCCGCCAATTGCCTGGAGAGTGTACCGCAGTGAGATCTGATTTTACCACAACCCATATCGACGGTATTTTGCGGGCGACCTGCCTGACCAGGCTTGTACCCAAGGAAAGGCACCCCTGATACGGAAAGAGGCGATTGTTTGCAAATTCCGGTTTATAGTGATGCTCTTCCGCACACGCCGCCCAGTCAAACCACCGGACTCAGATGACTGAACCAATCGCTTCATCAACCATTTCCGCGCGTGGCTTATCCCGCTATTTCGGCAACCGCGCCGCCGTGCGTGAAATCAATCTGGAGCTCAAACATGGGGAAATTCTGGGATTTCTCGGCCCCAATGGTGCGGGTAAGACCACCACTATGCGCATGCTCACCGGCAATCTTGCCCCGAGCGCCGGTAGCGTTGAAATCTGTGGGATAGATCTGCTGGATAAACCCCGCGATGCCAAAGCACGTATCGGTTATCTACCCGAGATACCGCCACTCTATCGGGAGTTAACTGTCAATGAATACTTGCAACTCGCCGCCAGGCTGCATCGGGTCAACAACGCAAAAATCCGTTTTGCGCTGGACAGTGTTATACAACGCTGCGGGTTGAATGATACAGGTAAGCGTCTGATTGGTTCGCTGTCAAAAGGCTATCAGCAGCGTGTGGGAATTGCCCAGGCTATCATTCATGATCCGGATGTGATCATTCTTGATGAGCCAACAGTCGGACTCGATCCCAACCAGATACGGGAAATCCGTACTCTCATCCGTGAACTGGGTACGGAGCGCAGCGTCATTCTCTCGACTCACCTCCTGCCGGAAGTTGAGAGCGTGTGCGACCGGGTGCAGATCATGCATAAGGGAAGCACGGTATTTAGTGACTCCGTCATTGGTCTAAAACAGAAGGGAATCAGCCTGGAAGAGATCTTCATGCAGTTCACCATGAATAAGTAAAATTCCAAAAGTTTTCATCGCCATGATTTTGATTATTACCCGGAAAGAACTAAAAATCTTGTTTGGCTCGCCGCTAGCCTGGATATTGCTTGCACTGGTGCAATTAGTGCTGGCCTGGATTTTTCTGGTACATCTCGATACATTTCTGCAGATACAGCCGCAGCTTATGGCAATCGCCAATCCGCCGGGCGCGACGGAAACGATTATTGCGCCGGTATTCGCCATGGCCGCGGTAGTACTGCTTATGATCACCCCCCTTTTAACCGCACGCCTCATCGCCGAGGAGCGCCGCAATCACACCATGACCTTTCTCATTTCGGCACCCATTTCGATGATCGATATCGTTGTGGGAAAATTCCTCAGCCTGATGATTTTCTTTTCCGTGGTGATTGCGCTGGTCGTAACACTGTCAATGTCTCTGCTGGTGGGAGGGACACTGGATCTTGGCTTGTTGCTGAGCAATGTCGCCGGCCTATTCCTGATAACCGCCTGTTTCGCCTCTCTCGGACTTTATTTTTCCTGCCTCAGTGCCCATCCGGCGATTGCGGCTGCCGGCGCTCTGGGCACACTGCTGATTTTGTGGGTATTGGACATTGCGGCGGGGGACGACAGTGACAGCGTCACACGTGATTTCTCTCTGCTCGCACATTATGAAAATTTCAATCGTGGCATGATCGATACTTTTGATCTGGCATACTTCTCGCTGTTCATCCTTGTCTTTCTGGTGCTATCTGTTCGCCGGCTGGATAAGGAGCGGCTGCGTGGTTAACCCTGGCGTCATGTGACTAAATGGCCATGATCACTCACCAACGGCGCAGGTACTGGTTGATACAAAACAGCGTGTTTGTAGTGCTGCTGATATCGTTGGCCGGGTTGCTAGGCTACCTTGCGCGTGAAGCTCGTGTTCAATGGGATATCAGCCAGAATGGCCACAACAGCCTAAGCCAGGCAAGCGTAAAGATACTAGAAAAAATCAACGGCCCGCTTAACGCCACCGTCTACGCCACATCTAAAGACGCGCAATTGGGAAATATTCGTAAAGTCATCCATGAATTCCTCTCGCGTTATCAGCGTGTCAAACCCGATTTCATGGTCACATTCATCGATCCCGCCGAGCAGCCGAAACTCACACGGGAAGCGGGAGTTCAGGTCAATGGGGAAATGGTGGTAACGTTCAATGGCAGAAGCGAACACCTCAGCACGTTCAACGAGCAAGCGTTCACCAATCTGCTGATGCGGTTGGCGCGCCCCAGTGAGAAACTCATAACAATGCTCAGCGGCCATGGTGAGCGCAAGCTGGACGGTAGCGCGAGTCATGACCTGGGAGAATTCGGCAAGCAATTGATGGGGAAAGGGTTCAAGACCGGAACGCTCAATCTTTCTATTGCCCCCGCTGTACCGGCCAACACGAGCTTGCTCGTCATTGCCTCGCCACAAATTGACCTGCAGGAAGGAGAAGTGGGTAAATTGCTTGCGTATATCGGCCGCGGCGGCAACCTGTTGTGGCTAATAGATGAGGGCCCCTTGCATGGCTTGCAACCGCTTGCCGAGAAACTGGAGGTGACGCTCACACCGGGCGTGGTGGTCGATCCTCAGGCTCAGCAGTTGAAATTGCCCATCACTGTCGCGTTAGGCGCGAATTATGGACAGCATCCGGTCACACACAACTTCGACTATATTACGATGTTTCCTTTTGCTCGCCAGATAATCGTCAATGAAAATGAGGTATGGCATAGCGTCTCGCTGGTGGAGGCGGCACACCGCGGATGGGTGGAAACCGGCAAGCAGGATTCCGGCATCGTCTTCGACAAAATGTATGATGTATCCGGTCCCGTAAGCATCGCTGCTACCCTGCGCCGCACTCTGCAAGACCGTGAACAACGCATCGCTGTCATCGGCAGCGGAAATTTTCTTGCCAATACGTATCTGGGCAACGGCAACAATCTGGATTTTGGCATTAATCTCGTCAACTGGCTCACTGGCGACGAAAATCTCATTGCTATTCAACCCCGAGCCACACTCGACAGCAACCTGGTATTAAGTGAATCAACGCTTATCATCATTACTGGCGGTTTTCTCATCGTTCTGCCACTGGTTTTCCTGGCAAGCGGATTGATCATTTGGTGGCTGCGCGGAAGAAGATGAACCCCGAACTTTATAGAGATACTCCAGTTGCCTGAACTACCAGAAGTCGAAGTTATCCGTCGTGGCATCGTCCCTCATCTGGAGGGGCACCGTCTTGCTGGTGCTACGTTGCGAAATCTGAGCCTGCGCTGGCCGGTACCTCACGATCTCGGACACACGCTTTGCGGGTTGAAAATCAATACGGTGACCCGGCGCGGCAAATACCTTCTGTTTGACTGTGGCACCGGAACACTGATCTTGCATCTTGGCATGTCCGGCAGCTTGAGATTGCTTCCCGCCACCACGCCGCCGCAGAAACACGATCATATCGACCTGATACTGGATACCGGCATAATTCTGCGTTTCAAAGATCCGCGCCGTTTTGGCGCAGTGCTATGGAACACCGGTGATGTCATGCACCATGCTTTACTGGCTCAACTTGGACCTGAGCCGCTTACTAAAGCGTTCAATGGGAAATTGTTATACGAAAAGACTCGAGGCCGCAGCGCCAGCATCAAGGAAGTACTGATGAACAGCCGCATTGTCGTCGGCGTTGGCAATATTTACGCCAGTGAAGCGCTCTTCAGCGCGGGCATCAGTCCCATAACCCCCGCAGGGCGGATCGGCGTGCGCAGGTACGAGAAACTGGTGCGAGCAATAAAGGAAACGCTTAATCTCTCGATCGAAGCAGGTGGCAGCAGTTTGCGCGACTTCGTCAACAGCGACGGTAATCCCGGCTATTTTCAGCAACAGTATTGGGTGTATCAGCGAAACGGGCAACCATGCCGGAAGTGCGGTGCAATCATCGTGCAAATCAGGCAGGGACAGCGTTCAAGTTTTTATTGTCCGCATTGTCAAAAATAAGGGGAGAACAGAACAGCGAAATGGTCAGCATGACCCCCTCACTATATCATCACATTTACGAGACTTCACAATCACAGGAGCGACATGAACATCACATTTATCGGCGGCGGCAATATGTCTTTCGCCTTGATCGGAGGACTATTGCAGCAGGGTTATTCGCCTGGGCAAATATGTGTAGTCGAAATCAACGCCGAAAGGCGTGAGAAAATAAAGCACGAATTTGACGTGGAAGCCGTGGCGGGACTCGCCAAAGGCTTATCCGGCAGCGACGTCATCCTGCTGGCGATAAAGCCGCAGCAGCTGTCAGCTGTGGCACGAGAGCTCGCGGCACTGCTTAGAAACCATCTGATTATATCCATCGCTGCCGGTATTCGCGCGACTGATATAAGCCGCTGGATGAGTGGTTATGCACGTGTGGTGCGAGCCATGCCCAACACGCCGGCATTGATTCGGGCAGCTGTCACGGGACTATATGCCCTGGATGGGGTCAGTGCGGAGGATAAGCGCAACGCGGAGACTATACTTGGCGCGGTCGGTTCCGTGCTATGGTGCAATCACGAGGAGCTGCTGGATGCGGTGACAGCCTTGTCGGGCAGCGGTCCGGCTTATGTATTTTATTTCATTGAGGCCATGCAGAAGGCGGGGCAGGAACTAGGGCTGGATGCGAGCCAGGCACGGCAATTAAGCCTGGAAACCTTTGCCGGCGCTGCCCGGCTCGCAATTCAGAGTGATGAACACGTCGCCACGCTACGTGCTCGGGTAACTTCCCAGGGTGGCACCACAGAGCGAGCGATCCAGTCTCTCGAAAATGACAATGTCAAGCATGCGATCGTGCATGCGATTCATATGGCGAATCAACGCTCGCGCGAATTGGGCGACGAGTTTGGCAGGACATAAAACTTTATCACATAGGTTATTGTTTTCCAGGAACGTATATGCTCAACCAGATACTGATATTTCTGCTCGACACCCTGCTGGGTCTGTTTTCTCTGGCACTGCTGCTGCGTTTTTATATGCAATTGCTCCGCGCGCCCTACCGCAACCCATTGTCTCAATTTCTCGTGGCACTTACCGATTTTATCGTACGGCCTGCCCGCCGGGTCATTCCCGGATATAGCGGAATGGATCTTTCCACGTTGTTATTGGCATGGCTTGCGCAATGCATGTTGCTGACCGGCGTGCTTATGCTTCAAGGATATGAGTTCAGATCGACTATCGGCATCGCGATCACGGGACTGGTGCTGCTGGGATTGATAGAGATTATCAAAATGACACTCTATATTATTCTGGTGGCGATCATCATGCAGGCGGTACTTTCCTGGTTCAATCCTCACACTCCCCTTGCCCCAATGCTCGACAGCTTCACACGGCCATTCCTCGGCGTTATCCGCAGGCGTATTCCACCGATCGGCAATGTCGACCTGTCGCCCCTGTTTGTACTGGTGATTATTCAATTACTGCTGTTCGTCGTAGCGGGGGCAGGCAAGGAGATCTCTCTTCTATTCTGATGTATGAGTATGTCAAAGTATTGATACCTTAAGTATTGATACCTTACGGGAGTTTTTTTGTGTCGCCAGCATTGTCGCACCACGCCTGGCACCACTGCACTGATGGTGGTCAGCGGCTTATCCTTAGACTTCACATACAACCCGGTGCGAAACGCACCGAAGCCGTCGGACTGCATGGCGACGCACTGAAAATCAGGCTTGCCGCGCCACCGGTGGAGGGTGCAGCCAACACTGCACTGCTAAAGTTTCTTGCAATGACTTTTGGCGTACCGCTAAGTCAGGTGACACTCAGACACGGAGTCAAATCCCGGCGCAAAGTCGTTGAAATCTGGCAAACGGTATTAGAACCGGATGTATTGTTTAAGACATCCAATTCCCGGACGGATTAATCTGAATCTTGCAGATGAATTCGCTGCAACTGTTGGATTCAGGTCTATTCCATACTTCCCGGTAAATGCTGTGCAGCCTTATCGGCAAAAAAATCATGTCTCGCCTGATCCTTTTCAATAAACCTTACGGAGTCATTTGTCAGTTCACGCCCGAGGCTGGATACAAGTCTCTCAAAGATTTCACACCGCTGCCCGGTTTTTATTCCGCCGGACGACTCGATGCCGATAGCGAAGGCCTGGTACTCCTCACCGATGATGGCAAATTGCAAAACAGAATCAGCAACCCCGAGCATAAGCTACCGAAAACATACTGGGTGCAGGTAGAGGGTCTGCCCGATGAAGTTGCGCTGGATAAATTGCGCCGGGGAGTGATACTGAGGGATTTCAAGACTATGCCCGCACAAGCACGTCTACTGGATGAGCCGGGGAGCCTCTGGCCGCGCACACCCCCTGTTCGCTTCCGGAAAAACATCCCTACTTCTTGGATCGAATTGACGCTCATGGAAGGCAAGAACCGCCAGGTCAGACATATGACGGCGGCTGTATCTTTCCCTACACTGCGGCTGATCCGCCAGGCTATCGGCGCCTATTCCCTGCACGGCCTTGCACCGGGTGAATGGCGCTTTTCGAATATGCAGCCACCGCTTTAGAATAGCCGGGGAACACCCTTGTCAGGCACACTTATGTGTAGATCGGAAATCCTGGATGCGTTGCCCACTATTTGCTCTTTCCCGGCGACGTCGCCCATTCGCAGCAATGCTCGAAGAGCTGAATTACTTGGCAATCGTGATACTCGGCACGCCAGTGCGCGGCAAATCCGTTATGGTCATTTGAAACAACAGGTACAACATCTGGAAGGCATCCCGGTTCCAACGAGAAAGCGGGCCAGAGGTATTCACTGAGTAGTACCGATTATGCGAGCGGATCGAAAGATCGGCTTCCAATGGCGGTGTATCCGACACGACGAGTCCCATGGTAGCAATCGGATTTTCGTCGCCTTTTATGGCGAGCGTCCGTATGTCTTTCTCGACATGATACTCCGGTTCGTCGCCAAGAGAACGGCCGAGGAAGTTGAGAATTTTGTGAAAGCTTCTGAGCCGGAAAGTTCCTTTCATTGGCCACTCTCCCCCTGGAAGGTTAGGACGAATGTCGAAAGCAACATCGTGGGGATTCCAGATCCCCGCTTCATTGTTCAACCGCGCACGTTCCTCCAGGGATAGCGTTTCGGGATCATAGTTGGTGATGAGAATCGGACCTGGCACTTGTTTACGAAGCGTGTAAGTGTTGTCCTGTTTGTTATAGAGCACGAAAAACTCTTTCTCCAGAGCCTGAAAGCCTTCCGCCGAAACTGAACCGGCGGGAATGATCCAGGTGCGTTCCAGATTCAACGGTTCAGCATAGAGCTGGTTTTGGTCCTGAATGGCCGAAAGATGCAGCACCACGCGACGGAACACTTCGTAGCCCGATGAATCAGAGGGTCTGTTTCGATACGCAACCTGTGGTGTGGAACCCTGAATACGCACTTCCTGCGCCATCAACCTCAACAAGAGATCGATATCAAAGCGCTGGCGGAGCAGAAGCGTGAGCTTGCCTTGCTGAAACGGGGTGAGCAGCCGCTTGGTAAATTCTTCGCCTTCGATCGGGACAATGCTAATAGTAGGATTTTCCGCGACGCTGCCGCCAAATATCGGCATCAACGTCTGTCCGGCAAGCCCTCCCAGCGCGGGAGTGGCCCCTGCGCTGAAGCGAAAATCGAAGGTGGCCGCGACGTTCGAAACCCCGGTAAAATGTATCGGTTGATGGTGATGGGCGCGGGCAATATTTGTCAATAGCTGTTTGGACGCAGCGCTGGTGATGGCTTCATCATAGGCCCCGACTGCACGATTGAGCGCGATGGGTGAGACACAGCCGGAGAGCGCGAACGCGGATACAAGACACAGCGTCAAGAATAACGAGCGCAGAGGGCAAAGGATATCTATATAGGGTATTTTCATCTCGGCAGAGGGAGTAGCAGACAAGTTATTGTTATACGGAGTAAATATAGATACCAGCACACCTGTATGCGGCCGATTTGGCTTATAGCATAGCATTTGGCCAAGCTATAACCGGATTATGTGGAGTTTGTTTAGTACAGACTAAAAACGCTTAGCGGCTGGCCGGCCTATATTTCGCCGCTTTTTGATTAATAAACAACAATCGGCTCTCGATATCTGTCCTCTCCGTCATTCTTTTCGCTTCGATTTTTCAAATCCCACAGGCTGCTCAACCATTAAAAATAGGAACTACAGAGCCGCTTTTCAGTCTATCACGCCATGACATTCCATCTGCCCAATCCTACTGATCAAGATATTTTAACCATTGATAGCGGCACAAGGTAATAAAATATGTTCGCGCTCCAGATTTAAAAGCACATCAGATACGTCCTTGTTAGAATAAAATTGGTGGTGGTGCGTTTTCTTGCTATATTGACATGAAGATAATCATAATAAGTTCGATGCTTAAAAGAGGGGTATGGGATCTCTACGGAAAGGAGAATACATGAAGCACCTTTTGATCGTATCTGCACTAACCTTGGGTTTGATTTCGGCCGGGATCTCCGCCGACGAGAATCATCCAGGCGGAGATAGCACCGTCGGCAGCCCTGGTGATCTGAGCAAAGTGTCACGCACCATTGAAGTCACAATGGTGGAGAACCGGTTTAAACCTTCTGAAATAAAAGTGAAACAGGGTGAAACGATTAAATTCGTGCTTAAGAACACCGGTAAGAAAAAACACGAGATAATGATTGGCACCCCGGATGAAATTGATAAGCATGGAAAAATGATGAAAAAATTCCCCGACAAGGAACACCCCGATGAGCCCAATATGATCTCCGTCAGCCCGGGCAAGACCGGGGAACTGGTATGGCATTTCACTGAAGCCGGTGTGGTCGACTTCGCCTGCCCGCTGCCAGGTCACTTCAAAGGTATGGATTTCCCGGGCATGAAAGGAACAATCGAAGTAGAGGCCAAATGAAAAAACTAACTTACATCTTATTAGCTGGATCCCTTCTCGTCGGCGCCTTGTCGAGTGCTGCCGCTAACGCCACCTCGACAACCGTCGAGGTCTACAAAAGTGCAACCTGCAAGTGCTGTGCAAAATGGGTCGACCATATGCGTGCGAATGGCTTTACCGTCAACACCCACGATGTGGGCAACAAGGAGGTACGCGAGCGAGCGGGTATTTCCACCACGCTTGGTTCCTGTCATACCGCCCTGGTTGATGGTTATGCGATTGAAGGTCACGTGCCCGCGCAGGATATCAAACGGTTTCTCAAAGAACGCCCGCGCGCGATCGGCCTGACCGCTCCGGGAATGCCTCATGGCTCTCCCGGCATGGAAGGCGCGCGCAGCGATCCTTATGACGTGCTTCTAATCAACAAACAAGGCGATACGACCGTGTATAGCCGCCATCTGCCATCTGATCAAAAAGAATCCCTGATGAGATTGAAATGAGGGGTATGAAATCTCCTCTTGCTGTCACTTTCCCTGAGAACCAGAAAAGAAAATCTTTAACCGCCGCATTCGTGCGGATGAATACAAAAGGTATCATGAGCCTGCATTATTTCCTCCTGGCAAGCGTGGTAGCTGTCTTGATTACCGGTTGCGGTGAACCCAAGCCTCCTGCCACTACGCCGGCACCACCCGCTGCTGCACCGGACGCGCCCTCTGTCGACTCAACCCCACCCGCTCCCGAACCGGCACCGGCTGCCGTCGCGCCGGCGGAGCCAAAAAACCTGGCAGCACGCAAGCTTGATCCCGAGAAAATCAAGCGTGGCGAAGCTGTTTATCGTGCAAATTGTGCCAATTGTCATGGACCAAATGGGGAAGCCACGCCAGGCTGGCGGAATCCTGGCGCTGACGGCAGATACCCGCCACCGCCGCTGGACGGCAGCGCCCACGCCTGGCATCACTCAACCGAGACACTGGAAAGAATGATCCGGGTAGGTAGTCCGGCAGATATCGGAGGCATGCCATCGTGGGATGGCAAGTTGACAAATCAGCAAATCGATGACGTGATTGTCTGGATCAAATCACTGTGGCCAGATGAAGTCTACGATATCTGGCACAAGGAAATTGAGAATAAGCCGGAACCGAAGAAAAATTGAGTGCTATTGGTTGCCGGTAGCGATAAGCCAAGGGCAGAGTCGGTATTGGTTACTTCAGCAGCAGCTGGGTTGTAATCAGCCCATACTGACCGGCGCTAGGGTAGGGTCAAGCGGCCGACTCCCGCTTGACCCTTGATCTTTTCGGTGCTTGACTTCGCTCCAGGACTCGGAGCGTTGCGATTGAAGCTTAGGCCAACTCCGCTTTCGCGGGTCCCTTCTTTACCGCGGCACGAGCCGGAAGCTTCTCGCGAATGCGCGCCGATTTACCGGAACGATCCCGCAGGTAATATAGCTTGGCGCGGCGAACATCGCCACGACGTTTGATTTCTACGCTGGCAATTAGCGGTGAATAGGTCTGAAAAGTTCGTTCCACACCCTCACCACTGGACACTTTGCGTACGGTAAAAGCCGAGTTGAGGCCGCGATTACGCTTGGCGATAACAACGCCTTCATAAGCTTGTACGCGTTTACGGTCACCTTCAACCACTTTGACGTTAACAATTACCGTGTCGCCGGGGGCGAAATCCGGAATTGTCTTGCCAAGACGGCTGATTTCTTCGTTTTCAAGTTGTTCGATCAGATTCATTTACCACTCCTTACTTTATTTCGCTTGGTTTCTATTACTTCAGTTCGACTCATAAGCGTGCTTGAACGCTTCCAGCAACTCCGTTTCCTCTCCGGTCAAGCCGCGTTCAATTTTCAACGCCAGTAAATCCGGTCGCCTCAGCCATGTTCTGCCCAGTGATTGTTGCAAACGCCAGCGCTTGATTCTGGCGTGGTTGCCGGACATGAGAACCTCCGGCACGACTTTTCCCTGATACACTTCCGGTCGCGTGTACTGGGGAAAATCAAGCAGCCCACTTACAAACGAGTCCTGGCTGGCTGAATCCGCGTCTCCCAGTACGCCTGGCATCTGCCGCACCATACTGTCTATCAGCACCATTGCCGCGAGCTCTCCGCCAGAGAGCACATAATCGCCGATGGAAATTTCGTCATCCACCTCACGCGTTATCAAACGCTCATCCACGCCTTCATAGCGCCCGGCGAGTAGTACCAATGATGGCAATTCGCACAGTTCCATCACCAGGTCGTGCTCTAGCAAGCGTCCTTGGGGAGAAAGATAGATTACCTTTGTCCCATTAACACCATTACCTGTCTGCCGCGTCCTGGCTGCGGCGACGGCTTTTTCCAGCGGCTGTGCCAGCATCAGCATTCCCGGGCCGCCGCCGTAAGGACGATCATCCACTGTACGGTGATTATCTTCAGTGAAATCACGCGGGTTCCAGGTATGCAACCGGTAAATCCCGTTTTCCTTCGCCCGGCCGGTTATGCCGTATCGGGTGATGGCATCAAACATTTCGGGGAACAGCGTAATGACGTCGAACTCAAAAGCCACGGCTAGTAGTCCACACCCCAGTCCACCGTTATCCGGCAAGCCTTTAAATCCACCTTGACAATCACCTGGCTGACAAAGGGGATCAATCGTTCCTTCTCACCTTCTATCGGACTTTGCACTTGAAGCACATCGTTGGCACCGGTTTCCAGTAACCCGGTTACTTTCCCCAATTCTTCATTCCGCAGATTAATGACTTCAAGGCCGATTAGATCCGACCAGTAGTAGCCATCCTTACCGCTCTTGGACAAACTCGGCAGCTGGCTGCGAGGTACCGCAATCTGCATGCCCTTCAACCGCATTGCCGCAGTACGGTCAGCGTATGGCTCAAGCGCGGCCGTCAATGCATTCCCGTGAACTTCGCATCCGGTAACTTTTACCTCGCGCCATTCCCCATTGCCTTTTCCCAGCCACCAGACTGGATAGTCAAGCAGCCCGTCTACATATTCAGTAAAGGGAAAAACCTTGATCCAGCCTAACACACCAAAGGGGCCGGCAATACGCCCCATCACCACCATTGGCTCGGCTGCTTCGCCTGATTTAGCTGCTTCCTGCGGCTTTTTGTTTTGCACCGAACTGTCTGACCAGCCTTGTAACGGTATCTGATAATCGCGCACCCTGTGATTGCCAATGGGTGACACGATCCAATTGAACACGCAACGCGTCTTCGCCCCCAGCCGCCCTGGGGTTATAAAAGCCAATGCGCTCAATGAACTTGCCGTCACGGGCGTCTCGGGAATCCGCTACTACCATGTTAAAAAACGGGCGTTTCTTGGCACCGCTTCGCGCCAGTCGAATAATGACCATGTATATGCCTATGTGGGTCCGGAACCGAAAAGGGTGAGATTTTACGGTAATCTTTATCCTATTAGCAAGTATATAATATTATTGACAGTATAAAACATCGCTGCCGGGAGCGGGATTAACGACATAAAACAGAATGACTTCAAATCTGTTTGAATGGTGGCGTTAGCAGCGCTCCTACGCTGCTCCCATGGAAGGACTTGTTGTACGACTCCTCAGTGCGCTTGCTCCCAATTCGGACCCACACCCACCTCCACCAGCAGTGGTACATCAAGCGTCGCCGCACCACCCATTAGCCGCGGCAGCTCATCTTTTACCGTTTCGATTTCGTCATCCGGTACTTCCAGTACCAGCTCGTCATGGACTTGCATGATCAATTTGCTACGCAAGCCTGTTTTGGCCAGCCAGCCATGCACTGCGATCATGGCAAGCTTGATGATATCAGCCGCGGTACCTTGCATGGGGGCGTTGATTGCGGCGCGTTCCGCACCCTGTCTGCGATTGCCGTTGGAACTGTTGATCTCCGGCAACCATAATCTGCGTCCGAATACGGTTTCGACGTAACCGTTTTCTCTTGCGGCTTCCCGGGTACGTTGCATGTAATTCGCGACTCCCGGATAGCGGGCAAAGTACCGGTCCATGTAAGCACGGGCGGCGGAACGTTCGATGCCGAGTTGCGAGGCGAGGCCGAATTCGGACATGCCGTAAATCAGCCCAAAGTTGATGATTTTTGCGTAGCGGCGCTGTTCATTATTCACCGCTTCCAGCGCCGCGCCAAACACCTCCGCTGCAGTGGCACGATGTATGTCCTCGCCTGCGGCGAACGCTTTGAGCAATCCCGCGTCCTGTGATATGTGCGCCATGATGCGTAGCTCGATCTGCGAATAATCAGCGGAGATAATGCGATGCCCGGGCGATGCGATAAATGCTTCGCGGATACGGCGGCCTTCGGCGGTGCGTACCGGGATGTTTTGCAGGTTGGGCTCATTGCTGGCGAGCCGCCCGGTCACCGCCACCGCTTGCGCATAATTGGTGTGCACGCGGCCGGTTGCGGCATCCACCATGCGCGACAGCTTGTCCGTATAAGTGGATTTAAGCTTGGCAAGACCGCGGTATTCGAGCAGGATTTTTGCCAGTGGATAATCCGGCGCGAGCTGTTGCAGCACGTCTTCGTCGGTGGAGGGTGTGCCGCCCGGCGTTTTCTTGATAACGGGAAGCTTGAGCTGGTTGAACAGTATCTCCTGAATTTGCTTGGGTGAATTCAGATTGAATGGCTGCCCGGCAATTGCGTGTGCCTGCCCTTCCAGCGCCAGCATTTTCTCTCCGAGTTCGCGGCTTTGGATTTCCAGCAATCTTAAGTCCAGCAATACGCCGTTACGCTCCATTTCAAACAGTATGTCCAGTACCGGCATTTCAAGTGCGCGATAGATGTAATCGAGCTTCGCGTCCTTCGCTATTTCGGGGTACAAGTGTTGATGCAGTTGCAGCGTGATATCGGCATCTTCCGCCGCATATTGCGCCGCACGTTCGATGTCTACCTGATCAAAACCGATACGCCCGGCCCCCTTGCCGGTGATCTCATCATAGCCAATGGTTTTGGCCCCAAGATGCCGCAACGCGAGATTATCCATATCATGCGGACGGTGGGATTCCAGTACGTAAGACTGCAATAGCGTATCGTGGGCAATCCCGTTCAAGGTAATGCCATGATTGGCAAGAATGTGTTTGTCATATTTGAGATTCTGACCCACTTTAGATCTGGTGGAGTCTTCCAGCCAGGGCCTGAGCTTATCGAGCACGAGATCCACCCCCAGCTGCGGCGACACACCCGCATACCGGTGGGTCAGCGGCAGGTAAGCCGCCTGATGAGGCGCAATGGAAAACGAAATTCCGACGAGCTGCGACTGCATCGGATCCAGCCCGGTGGTTTCCGTATCCAGCGAAACCAGCGGCGCGGCATGAATGCGTGCGATCCATTCATCCAGTTGGGATTGCGTGAGAATGGTCTGATAGTCCGCTGACACCCTATCCGAAGATTGCCGATCCGCATTCACTGCCGGATATCCGGTGGCCGAAGGCGCGTCGCCAATCACCCTTGGGTTCCCCGAGCCCGAGCCCGAGCCCGAGCCCGCATTCTGCCGTATTTCCCGCAACCAGGTTTTAAAATCCAGCCGCTCGTACAGCTCGGCCAGTTTTACGGTATCCTGCGGTTGCAGCCCAAGATCGTGTAAAGCGACGGGAAGTACCACGTCACACTTTATCGCCAGTAATTCGCGCGATCGGCTCAACCAGTCGAGCGCCGCACGCAAATTCTCCCCCACCGCGCCACCAATTTCATCTGCATGAATGATAAGATTGTCCAATGTGCCATATTGGTTGAGCCATTTCACCGCGGTTTTGGGGCCGACCTTTTCCACGCCCGGAATGTTGTCCACCGTGTCACCCACCAATGCCAGATAATCGAGCATGCGCGCTGGCGTCACGCCAAATTTGGCAAGCACCGCCGCTTCGTCGAGCGTTTCATTGCTCATGGTATTGATCAGCGTCACTTGCGGATTCACCAGTTGCGCAATGTCCTTATCACCGGTGGAAATGACACAATGCATGTTTTCGCGCACGGCTTGTTTAGCCAGCGTGCCAATCACATCATCCGCCTCCACGCCTTCTACAATCAGCATTGGCCAACCCATGGCGCTTATGCACTCATGCAACGGCGCGATCTGCGCCGCCAGATCGCCCGGCATGGGGGGACGGTGCGCTTTATATTCCGCATAGAGATCGTCGCGAAAAGTCTTGCCTTTTGCATCAAATACGCAAGCGCTATAATGAGCCTGGTAATCCTTGTGCAAACGGCGCAGCATGTTAAGCACACCATAAATCGCACCGGTCGGTTCGTTATTGCGGTTGCGCAAATCCGGCAGCGCATGGAAAGCGCGATACAGGTAGGATGAGCCATCAACCAGCAGCAATGTTTTCATTTAACTTCCAAAGGTTTTCAATGAGCACGCAAGATAAATTAGCCCGTACCATGACAAATGATTTCCGGGAAAAAACCTGGTCGGCGAGGGAGTCGTGGCGCGTGTTCGGCATTATGGCAGAATTTGTCGAAGCGACGGAACGCTTGAATTCAATTCGGCCCGCCGTCAGTATTTTCGGGAGTGCACGTACGCTTCCCGATCATCCCAACTATATATTAACCGAGCAGATCGCACGGCAATTGTCCGATGCCGGCTTTTCCGTCATCTCGGGTGGTGGTCCTGGTATCATGGAGGCGGCCAACAAGGGCGCCTATTTTGGCACGTCGCCGAGTATCGGCCTGAATATCCAGCTCCCACACGAACAACATCGTAATACTTACCAGGACGTCAGCCAGACTTTCCGCCATTTTTTTGCGCGCAAGTATATGTTCGTGAAATTCGCTACTGCTTACGTCGTCTTACCCGGCGGATTCGGCACGCTGGACGAACTGATGGAAGCACTCACGCTGGTTCAGACTGGCAAGACACGGAAAATGCCGATTATTCTGGTTTGCTCAGACTTCTGGCGCGGCATGCTCGACTGGCTGCGGCATACCCTCATAACCGAGGGCATGATTGCCCCGGAAGATATGGATTTGATACAGGTGATCGATGAACCCCGCGAAGTAGTCAAGGCAATATTCAGGTATTATGAAACTAGCGGCTTCGAGCCTTCCACAGCTGAACGGGAAGTTCAGCTCAATCTATAAAACCCGTGTCATTTCAGATAGAATGGGTGCGTTGACCCCGCCGGAGCAGCCATGCGTCTAATAATTCTCATCGTGTTATTGAGCGCTGCCCTGCCGGCAGCGGCACAATCCAAGCCCAAGGATTTGCGGCCGATACCGGAAGTACCGGAACCGCCTGAAATAGCCTTGCCTTCACCGGGCGCCGACCAGGATGATGCCGCGCTTGAACCACAGGTTACGATTACCAGGCGCGGAGAGGATAAGATCGAAGAATACCGCATCAATGGGCGTCTCTACATGATCAAAGTGACTCCCCGCATTGGTCTGCCGTATTACCTGATTGATAATCAGGGAGATGGTACATTTTCCGCTGGTGGCTCCGGGGGACTTGATCAGAATATTCGGCCCCCAATGTGGATATTGCGCCAGTTTTAAATCCGAATCTGAATCCGAAGTAGACAGGTGCAGGTGCGGAAAATCCATACGCATCATGGCGCTCAAATTGATAAATGAACTGAAAAACGAAGCGGCCAACCGCTGGATTTAGATTAAACGCCCTTAAAGAACAAGAAGTTCGATGGGATTATAAGACTTCTTCTCTCCCTTTTCCTCTCGCTCATGTCTGTCTTCACTACCGTCACTCAACATCAGCTTTCCACATGGCTGAATAACTATTCGCTGGGTACGCTGATTGATCTGCAAGGTATCTCCTCCGGCATCGAAAATACGAATTATTTTGTCACGACCAACCGGGGCAAATATGTTCTCACCTTGTTTGAAAAACTAACCTCGTCCGATCTGCCCTATTACTTGAACCTGATGGCCTATTTGTCGCAACGCAGCATTCCTTGCCCTTGTCCGATAGCCAATCTTGACAAGGGGTTCCTTGGCGAACTCAATGATAAGCCGGCAAGCATCGTTACTTGCTTGCCCGGCAAATCACAGGAACGTCCCACCCCTGCGCATTGCGCCGAGGTCGGCGCGCTCCTCGCGAACATGCATTTATCCGGTCTGTCCTACCCCGAAAGAATGGAGAACCCACGGGGTCTCGAATGGTGTAAAGCCACGGCGCCTTGTGTCATCCCGTTTCTTACGGGGGAGGAAATAGCGATTCTTGAGGAGGAACTCCATTTTCAGTCGCTGCATTATTCCGATGATCTGCCGTGTGGCGTGATTCATGCGGATCTATTTCGTGACAACGTACTATTCACCGGCGATACGATAGGGGGGGTAATCGATTTCTATTTCGCCTGCAACGATAGGTTGCTGTACGATATTGCTATTACGGCCAATGACTGGTGTTTAAGTGAAAATAGCGAGTTAGACGTAAAACGTGTGCTGTCGCTACTCGAAGCCTATCACCGTATCCGCCCGCTTACCGCGATCGAGAAGGGTGCCTGGCCGATAATGCTGCGAGCCGGGGCTCTGCGCTTCTGGTTGTCGCGGCTGCATGATTATCACTTGCCGCGCATGGGAGAACTCACTCATGCCAAGAATCCCGCTCACTTTATGCACATATTGAAGAACCATGCGGCATCCCACTCAAGACTGGCACAAGTTTGGGTGTGAACGGTAAACCGCACCACAGAATTGGTAGCAGGCGCTACTCTACCGGAGATACAGAAAATGGAAGTCAGGCAGGTCGATGCAAAACAAGGGTGGCAATGGATTGTGACCGGATTCTATATATTCCGCCAGATTCCACTGGTGTGGATTTTGCTGTGCACCACTTTGCTTCTTATCGCCGTCACCTTATCGCTTATTCCAATGGCGGGACAGTTCATCTTCACCCTCCTTTCACCGGTGTTTCTAGCCGGGTTAATGATAGGATGCAGAGCCCTGGAACAAGGCGAGAAACTGGAGATTGCTCACTTGCTTGCAGGCTTCAGGAACACCCCTGGACCGTTGATCACGATAGGAGGAATTTATCTGGTAGGGCAAGTGTTGATTCTTGGACTATTCATGCTGGTCGGGGGTGATGTTCTGATGGATCTATTGATAGACGGAAAACGGGTGGATGAGAATGAGTTGAAAAGCGTCTCCGGCAATATGTTGTCCGCCTCGCTGGTCGGCCTAACGCTTTCCGTTCCGCTGATGATGGCTACCTGGTTTGCACCTTTGCTGGTGATATTCAACGGCATGGCCGCAGTGGATGCAATGCGGCTAAGTTTTGTCGCCTGCCTGAAGAACATCATCGCATTCCAGATTTACGGCATTACGCTAGTGGCGCTGGTAATACTTGCCACGATGCCCTATGGCCTGGGATTGTTTATACTGATACCGACTCTGTTTGGCTCTATTTACGCAAGCTACAGGGATATTTTTGTGGATACGGCCGAGTCAGCCTGAGCGGTGAATCACGCAGGGGTCAGTTTGGCATATTCCAGCAATAACCACTTCGTGCCGATGCGGCCGAATCTGACCTCAACGCGAGCATCCGCTCCGTGACCCTCGCAATTGACTATCACCCCCGCGCCAAACTTGGCATGCATCACATTCTGTCCTATGCGCCATTGCGACGCCGTCGAATCCCGAATATTCGATGTGCGAGCTTGAACGCAAGGCTCCTGGATTACCCGGCCTGATCCTTGCCTCCCCCTTCCCCAATCCTCATTCCTGATCGTTGCCTTCTGCATCGGTTGCAGCCACTTGAGCAAGCTATCCGGAATCTCATGCAGGAAACGAGAAGGAATGTTATAGCGGGTCTGGCCATGCAACATGCGGCTTTGGGCGAAACTCAGATACAGGCGTCGTCGTGCCCGGGTCAACGCTACATACATCAGGCGTCTCTCCTCTTCCACGCCACCTGCTTCGTTACGACTATTATCGTGGGGAAATAAACCTTCTTCCAATCCACTCAGAAATACACTGTGAAATTCCAGCCCCTTGGCCGAGTGCACCGTCATCAACTGCAGCGCGTCCTGACCACTACCAGCCTGATGCTCGCCCGCTTCCAGCGATGCGTGACTCAGAAATGCCGTGAGACTGTCATCCTCGGCTTCATGCACAAAGCCGGTGGCAGCATTAATCAATTCGTTCAGGTTCTCCAGGCGGTCCGCTCCCTCGCGCTCAGCGCGATAATGTGCCACCAGCCCGCTATGCTCCAGCATATGCTCGACGGCTTCCGGTAACGGCAGCTTTTCGCAAACCTGGCGCATCGACTCGATCAGCACAGCAAAGCCCTCAACTCCTTTTTTTGGCTTGTCCAACCGTTGATTGCTCTCAAGCCTGATTGGGGCTTGATCTCCCGAATTCGGGATGCAGGCCGCATCGTTTCCATACTTCTGTTGCATTGCCGCCCACAAGCTGCCACCCTGCCGCCTGGCTTCGTCCTGCAATTGCTCCAGGCTGCGCATGCCAATACCGCGTACGGGAAAATTGATGATCCTGAGCAGTGCGTTATCGTCCTCAGGATTTGCCATCAGCCGCAGATAGGCCAAGGCATGTTTGATTTCCTGACGTTCGAAGAAACGCATGCCGCCATATACCCGATAAGCCAGTGAAGCATTGAACAAGGCATGCTCCAGCACGCGCGATTGTGCGTTGGAACGGTAAAGCAACGCTATCTGGGACAGCACGACGCCTTCCGCGCGTAGCGACTTCACTTCGTCCACGATGAAGGAAGCCTCATCAAAATCGGTCGGTGCGTTATACACGCGTATCGGTTCGCCGTGGCCTTCCGAAGTCCAGAGATTTTTGCCGAGGCGGCTGCTATTGTTGCGTATCAGCGTATTGGCCGCATCAAGAATGTTGCCATGCGAGCGATAGTTCTGCTCGAGCTTAATGATTTTTGAGATATGGAAGTCCCTCTCAAAATCTTTCATATTACCGGTGTTCGCCCCACGGAACGCATAAATGCTCTGATCATCATCGCCGACCGCAAATACCGCGGCGCGGTTACCGGCAAGCAGCTTCAGCCATTTATACTGCAAGCGATTGGTATCCTGAAATTCATCCACAAGAATATGATCGAAGCGGCCACGATAGTGCTCGCGCAGATGTTCGTTGCGAGTCAGCAATTCATAACTGCGAAGCAGGAGCTCAGCGAAATCCACCACCCCTTCCTTGTTACACTGCTGCTCATAAAATAGATAAAACTCAACCATCTTGCGGGCGAAATCGTCGTAAATTTCGACCTGCGACGCTCTGAGCCCTTCTTCCTTCGCATTATTGATGAACCATTGCACTTGGCGTGGAGGAAATTTTTCATCGTCCGCGTCGAGTACCTTCAGCAAACGCTTGATCACCGCCAACTGATCGGCAGAATCCAGAATCTGAAAAGCCTGTGGCAAGCCGGCATCCTGATGATGGGCGCGCAACATGCGGTTGCACAGACCGTGGAAGGTACCTACCCACATGCCACGCGTATCGATCGGCAGCATGGAAGCGATGCGGACGAGCATTTCCTTCGCCGCCTTATTCGTGAAGGTAACCGCAAGTATGCCGTGAGGACTGACTTGACCAGACTGGATCAAATACGCAATACGAGTGGTGAGTACCCGTGTCTTGCCGCTGCCTGCACCAGCCAGCACCAGCGCTGATTGATGTGGCAGAGTCACGGCTTCAAGTTGTTCAGGATTTAATTCTGAAATTAGGGAAGACATTGGAAGAAAACTATTTCCGCTTAAATAGCGCCGGAATTACTTGAGTTTCATCGAACCGTGTAAAGGAAGGAATACAAAGATGGTATGCCGGTACAACGTTTCGAGGGACTCAAGAAATTTCTAAATTCCGGGTGAAGCTCACATGGAGCGGAGGGTAAATAACGTGGACGGGCAATCCGCATAGCGGATTGCCCGTCCCTTTGAATTCAAAAGGCATCCTTATCGGCAACGGCTGCCGGACTATTTACTCCGGCTTTTCGTGACGAGATCCAGAATCAGCGGTGTTAATATCAACTCTATGGCCAATCCCATTTTCCCGCCCGGCACGACAATTGTATTCGGACGCGACATGAACGAATCGTGGATCATGGAAAGAAGATAGGGAAATTGCACGTTCTTGGGATCGCGGAAGCGGATCACGACAAAACTTTCATCCAGAGCCGGGATATCACGCGCAATAAAAGGATTTGACGTATCAACTGTCGGGACTCGCTGAAAATTGATATGAGTCAGTGAGAACTGCGGGGTAATGTAATGCACATAATCATGCATACGGCGGAGAATGGTATGAGTCACCGCCTCCGCCGAATAACCACGCGCATTCATGTCACGATGGATTTTCTGGATCCATTCCAGATTAACAATCGGTACGACACCCACCAGTAAATCCACATACTTTGCAGCATCGGCGGTCTCGCTCTTGACCCCGCCATGCAAGCCCTCATAAAACAGCATATCGGAACCCGGCTTTATTGATGTCCAGGGGGTAAATGTCCCAGCCTTCTGCTGATAGGGCGCCGCTTCTTCATCATTGTGCAAATACAGGCGCGTCTTGCCGCCGCCGCTCTCGCCATATTCCTTGAATAACGCTTCCAGTTTCTCGAACTCATTGGCCTCGGGACCAAAATGACTGATGGGATGACCACCGTCTTTCTCCGATTCCGCGACGGCTACCTTCATTGCATCACGATCATAGCGATGAAAACTGTCGCCCTCTACCACCGCAGCAGTCAGTTTCTCGCGACGAAAAATATGCTCGAAACTATTTTTGACTGTCGATGTACCGGCACCTGACGATCCAGTAACGGCGATAACAGGGTGTTTTTGTGACATACAAACGCTCTCCTCAGACAATAAGATAATAGGATGTTACCGTATTTTTCACGCCGATAATCTACAAGTATCAGCAGACTTTTTAACGGTATTGTTCTCCCAACATGATACCCGTTTTCCTAAAAATTTTGGTGAGAATAGATAAAGATTCACGCTCTCGGACGGGCATAGCGACCGGCAGTATCGACAGAAAAATGCCGGGTTAAATGGCCCGGCATTTCAGATAAGGTGTGCCGCAATTCGCAGCGAGTATGATGAATACTGGGAGAATCGCTCGCGGACCGAGCTCCACTGGTAATGGCGTATGAGCGGCGTATTCCTTTCCTAGGGCCTGTTAACACTTATTTTACACCCGCGACGGCGACGGATTTCATCCAGCACGAGGCATGAGTTGTGCGGCGGAGCACGCCTCCGTAAGCGGCGAGTAACGAAGGGCTGAATGAAATCCGTCCCGTCCCTTCGGGTTGCGCACAAAAACGCGGCATCCGCATTTTTTGTGTAGCAACGCGGGTGCGAAATAAGTGTTAACAGGCCCTAGATCCATTTGTGGAATGGTCCGGTTTGACATTCGACCTGGTCTGGCATAGAATTCGCGGCTTTATTGAAATCAGCAAAGGCGGGCGTTGTGAAAACCTTTTCAGCCAAACCACATGAAGTAATCCACGACTGGTTCGTGATCGACGCGGCGGACAAGGTGCTCGGGCGCCTCGCCGCGGAAATTGCCCATCGTCTGCGCGGTAAACATAAACCTATTTTCACGCCTCATGTGGATACCGGCGATTTTATTATTGTAATCAATGTTGACAAGCTGCGCGTCACCGGAAATAAGATGGAAGACAAGACTTATTACCGTCATAGCGGCTACCCCGGTGGTATTTACGAAACCAGTTTCGCCAAAATGCATACACGGTTTCCGGAACGGCCTCTGGAAAAAGCAGTGAAAGGTATGCTGCCAAAAGGTCCACTCGGTTATGCCATGTTAAAGAAGCTTAAAATCTATGCCGGTGCCACGCATCCGCACGCGGCGCAACAACCGCGACAACTCGAAGTCAGGGCTTAAATTATGAGTACAACGTATAACTATGGTACCGGTCGTCGTAAAAGCGCGGTGGCGCGGGTATTCATGAAACCTGGCAAGGGGTTGATTACTGTCAATGACAGACCCGTCGACGAATTCTTTTCCCGTGAAACCGGCCGTATGGTGGTTCGCCAACCGCTTGAGTTAACCGGAAATCTTACAAGTTTTGACATCGTGGTCAACATCCATGGGGGGGGCGAATCGGGACAGGCTGGCGCAGTGCGCCATGGCATTACCCGCGCTTTGATTGACTTTGACGCCACGCTCAAGCCCGTATTGAGCAATGCCGGGCTGGTAACGCGCGATGCGCGCGAAGTGGAGCGGAAAAAGGTGGGGTTACGTAAGGCGCGCCGGCGTAAACAATTCTCCAAACGATAAGTTTTTTGCGTGTCCCCTATTCAAAAGCCGCCTGTTTCTGGCGGCTTTTTTACTTGTTGCTTATAATTTTGAATTGAGCGGCTGTTCGCTCATTTCTCAGCTCGACACTGTGACCCGCAAAGACTTTTTTCATCACCTGTCTTCGCGTCATGGTGAGTTTATTACGCGGTGAATTTAGGGTAATTGATCAACCGGTTGCATTCTCCCTGCAAGGCATCCGGCTAATCGAACCAAAATATATAAAGATGTCTCTAAAAATTCAGGATTCTGGGCAAAGCCTATTTATTATCTGTAACTAAGGATACGAACGAGAATGCGGATACAAAATAGGCCCGATATGTAATATGAAAAATGGTGATGGAGAATCCCATTCTTCGCATAGAAACTGGAGATTTTATGCTTAAAGTTGGTATCGTAGGTGGAACCGGTTATACCGGCGTAGAATTGTTGCGCATTTTGTCGCAGCATCCCGAAGTAAGCATACACGCCATTACCTCGCGCAAAGAGGCCGGAATGAGTGTAGCCGAGTTATTTCCCAGCTTGCGCGGACGGGTCCCACTTAAATTCTGCGATCCGGCCGAAGCGGAACTCAACCGATGCGCCATCGTGTTCTTTGCGACGCCCAACGGTATCGCCATGCAACAGGCCAGATCACTGCTCGATGCGGGAGTGCGGGTGATCGACCTCGCCGCTGATTTTCGTATCAAGGACATAGCGGTGTGGGAAAAATGGTATGGGATGACACATGCCTGCCCCGATCTGGTGGAAGAAGCTGTTTATGGCTTGCCTGAAATCAATCGTGACAAAATCAAAGGTGCGCGGCTCATAGCAAATCCTGGCTGTTACCCCACCGCAGTGCAATTGGGATTCCTGCCTTTGATCGAAGCGGGTATTGTAGACTTGGAGCATCTCGTTGCCGATGCCAAATCCGGTGTCTCCGGCGCGGGCCGCAATGCGGCAGTGCCTACATTATTTGCCGAAGCTTCGGACAATTTCAAGGCCTATGGGGTATCCGGACACCGGCACCTGCCCGAAATCAGACAGGGACTATCTCGTATGGCAGGAGGCCCGGTCGGACTGACATTCGTCCCGCACCTCACCCCCATGATCCGGGGCATTCACGCTACGCTATATGGCAGGCTTAACAAAGATGCCGATTTACAGGCCATATACGAAAAGCGCTACGCCAACGAACCATTTGTTGATGTGCTTCCAGCAGGCGCTCATCCCGAAACCCGCTCGGTGCGAGGTTCGAATCTCTGCCGCATCGCGGTTCATCGTCCGCAAGAGGGTAATACCGCGGTAATATTGTCGGTAACGGACAACCTCGTCAAGGGAGCTGCGGGACAGGCTGTACAGAATATGAACCTTATGCTCGGTTTTCCGGAAATCCTCGCTATCGATCATGTCCCACTCCTGCCGTAACCGCTTGACCGGCTTGAAGAGTCGAAACTGAGAAGTGAGGCCGCGAAGACAGATATTGAAGGCTGATAGCTATTATATTGGCCAAAAGAATGGCGAAATCACCGGCCAGATGCTTCCGCGACAAAATTCCTCTAACCTGAGTCCGGCAGAATTCTTCCAACGCTCGGTGTCTGGCTGTCATAACAGCGTAAACTTACGGCCATGATTAAATCACCTAAAAGAAAATCTGGCATTTTTGCCCCGAAAGTGGCGATACGTCCACACAGGCCTGAATATTTGCGCTGGCTTATTATCGGCTTGCTTACCGCGCTCGCATTGGCTCTGTCATGGGGCATGTACGATGCCGGGCATCAGTTTGCGGGTTTTGATAAAAATGAGATAAACCATGAACTGGACCGGCTATCACGATTGAATAATCGCTTGGAGAAAGAAAACAGCGAGTTACGTATGAAAATGGCCGGACTTGAACGCCAGTTGCAGATGGACACGGTCGCACGTGAAGATATTACCAAGCATGTCAAAACCCTGGAAGATGAAAATATCCGCTTGAAGGAAGATGTCGCATTTTTCCAGAATCTCGGATCGGTTACCGGGAAAACCGAACAACGCGTTTCAGTTAGCCATTTAAAGCTGGCGCGCGGCCAGTTGCCCGGAGAATATCGTTACAGCCTGCTACTGGTCCAGGGCGGGCAACGCGCCAAAGATTTTCAGGGTAGTCTGGAATTCGTCGTCAATTTCCGGCAGAATGGTGAGAAAATGGTCACGCCTCTTGTCAGTGAAAGCCCGTCAAATACATTTGACGTTAACTTCAAGTTTTACCAGCGAGTGGAGAGAAGTTTCCGGATGCCGCCGGATGCTTTAGTGGAGAGCATACAGGTAAAAGTATTTGAAAAAGGCGTAGCGCAGGCAAGGCTAACACAGACCGTTAATCTGTCTTTGTGAAGGAGAGAAAATGTTTGGTGGAAAGAAAACACCCACACCTCAGAACCAGATTGATTCGCTAATCGGCGCGGGAACCCATATCGACGGCAATATCAATTTCAGCGGAGGGTTGCGCGTAGATGGCCATATTACAGGAAACATTACCGCGGTGGGCGACAAGCCCAGCACCCTGGTATTGAGCGATCAAGCGATCGTAGAGGGAAAAATCCAGGTTTCTCACGCGGTTATTAATGGCACCGTAGCCGGCGCCATATATGGAACCGAGTATGTGGAATTACAGCCCAAAGCCAAAATCTCCGGAGATGTCCATTACAAATCCATGGAGATTCAGCTTGGCGCATCGGTTGACGGCATGCTTCATCGTCTTCTGGACAATGCCCAACTCGAAAATAAGGTGGTGGCATTGATACCCGCCACCCATGGTGAGTGACGTTTATTTGACAGGAGGACATAATTTGTTCCCCTGGATTAATTTTGATGCGGATAACTCGATATGAACGCTGCAACTGGGGAAAATTTAGTCGCGGGAACGCAAGTCCCATTGATCTTTACCGATAACGCGGCAAGCAAAGTCAGGGAGCTGATTGAAGAAGAGGGGAATAATGATCTTAAGCTCAGGGTATTCGTTGCGGGTGGAGGCTGTTCCGGCTTTAAATACGGCTTCACCTTTGACGAACTGATAGGCGAAGACGATATGGTAATGGAAAAGAATGGCGTAAAACTGCTGGTCGATGCGATGAGTTTTCAGTACCTGGCCGGGGCGGAAATCGACTACCAAGAAAACGCTGAAGGAGCCCAATTCGTTATCAAAAATCCGGGGGCTGCCAGCACCTGTGGTTGTGGATCTTCATTCTCCGTTTAACTACCCGTGCGGCTTTATTAAAAAAACGGAAGCCGCGGCTTCCGTTTTTGTTTGTAGAAAAATAGTGCCGCTCAGTCAATGAGCGGTCAACTGCCGGATTCAAGGTCAACCCGGATAGATCGCACCGAGCAGGCGGGCGCCGCGCGCACCGGTTACCGTGGGAAGACTGGCAGGAACTCCTGAAATGACCTGCCTCGCCAGCCAGGCAAAGGCAAATGCCTCCAGCCAATCCGCGTCAACGCCGACACTGTCTGTCAATTCCACCTTCCTGCCAGGGAGTGCCATTCGTAATCGTGCAACGAGTGCCGTATTATGCGCGCCCCCCCCGCACAGATAGATTTCCGCGGCATCCGGAAAGTAGGCAAGCACTGCCTCAGCAATTCCCGCTACCGTCAACTGCAGCAAAGTTGCCTGAACGTCTGTCGGCTTCTCATCTCCAGATAGATAGCTCTCCAGCCAGACCAGATTGAATAATTCCCTGCCTGTGCTTTTTGGTGGAGCAAGAGAAAAAAACTGAAGCGCAAGAAGCTTCTCAAGCAGTTCCGGGATCACTCGGCCGGATTCAGCCCACGCGCCGTTCTCATCGTATGGCTTGCCGGTATGATGCAAACACCATGCATCCATCATTATATTACCGGGGCCGCAGTCGAATCCGGTAACCTCTCCATTGGGCGTGAGGCTGGTGAGATTGGAGATTCCACCAATATTAGCAATTACACGATGAACTTGTGAATCCTGGAACAAAATTTGATGGAATGCCGGAACCAGAGGAGCACCCTGGCCGCCCGCGGCGATGTCACGACTCCTGAAGTCCGCTACCACGGTAATACCTGTGAGTTCGACCAGCAATGCGGGGTTGCATAGCTGAATGGTATAGCCTCTCTCCGACTCGGGGCAGTGGCGCACAGTCTGGCCATGGCAGCCAATGGCAGTTATCTGCTGAGGTTCTACGCCGCACTTATTCAGCAAACCCGTCACAGCCTCCGCATAGCGGCGAGCAAGCTCATTACCAAGCATGGCTGCGCGATGCAGCTCGTCATTACCCGGATGGTTCAGATCCAGCAATCGGCCGCGCAACTCACTGTCGTAAGATAGATAACAGGTTTGTAGCAGAAAGGGAGGCGACGAACTAAAATCAGCCAGCACCGCATCAATTCCGTCAAGGCTGGTGCCCGACATAATGCCGATATAGTAAGCGGTTTTCAAATCCATCCGCCTGCGTGCTCTGTTATTTTCGCCTCTATGGGTGGGGGTGGGAACGGAAGTGGGAGAGGGAATAGGATGAAACTGGCTAGTCCAGGAAAGCCAGGCTCGTACCACGCAACATATCCAGCCGAGCCATCAATGGCTTTGTGTACTCATAGAATGCGGGCAGATATTTAGCCGAAACGGGATTGGCGGTGGGCATGGCCATCCGCGTGGGGTCGCGTTGAACACCATTGAAGCGAAATTCATAGTGCAGATGCGGACCTGTAGCCATCCCGGTTGCGCCGACATGACCGATGACATCACCCTGGCTGACACTTTGTCCCGAGCGCAAACCTTTAGCAAAGGTCGATAAGTGACCGTAAACCGTAGAGTACTGCCCATGGTGTTGCAGGATGACGACATTACCGTAACCACCCTGCCAACCAGCAAACAGCACCGTCCCGTCCGCGGCGGCCTTCACCCGCGTTCCTGTTGGCGCGGCGTAATCAATGCCGCTATGAGCGCGCCATGTTTTCAGGATAGGGTGGAAACGTGCGCTGGAAAAGCCCGAACTGATGCGGGAAAACTCCAGCGGCGAACGCAAGAATGCTTTTCTCAGATTTTTTCCGTCGGGTGTGTAATAACCGCTTTCTCCGTTGTCCGCCTGAAAATAGACTGCCCGATGAGGAGTGCCCTGATTAATGAACTCCACCGACAGCACTCGTCCGGGCCTGGCGGGCTCGCCATTACCATAAAGTGAATCATAAACCACTGTGAAACGGTCGCCCTTGCGTAAATCCCGATGAAAATCAATATCGGACGCCAGAATATCGACAATCTGCGTGGCAACGCTGTCCGGAACACCCGCGCCATCGACGGCTGCAAACAGCGAGCTGTTTATCACCCCAGACTTCATTTGAATGTGTGTTTCCAGTTTGACCGGCTGCTCGCTTACCTTGAAGACATCGCCAATCTTTTCCATCACCAGTTGTTCACTTCCGCCGGCGAAATAGCGCAACAAAAGCAATTCGCCCGCCGCGGTAGTCTGCACATGGACGATCTTACCGGTCACCAGTTGATGCGTGGCCTTGATGTTTCTCGAATCGCGCAGGAAACTGGCCGCATCCTGATTATTCACCTCGAGCCGGGACAGCAGGGTTGCGATGGTGTCGCCCGCCTGAATACGTTCCTGGCGCCAGAATGTTATATTTTCGCCGGAAGGCGGAAGAATCTCGGGGAGTTCAAGACCACGGATAACTTCCTCGACGGGAAGATCCTCCAACGAGGTATCGGGCGCAATACCAAAGGCAGCCATCATTCCGAATAACGGAAAACTGGATAACAGGATTAACCAGCGTAGTCGTTTTTTTGTCAGCATAAGCGGTTTATGCGCTAAAATGCTGATTTTGTCGCCCGGCATGCTTACCTCACTTTTGGGAACGTGAAAGTTTAACATAGAAATTGCCATCCATATCGACTACGGGGTCATTATGTCACCTACGGGTGCGGAAAAGTTTCCCTGGCTACGGTCCGGCAGAACTTAGCGTTGAGCAAGAAAAACAGTGCGGGCATTCGCCTTTTGGGCTGAAATCAGGTTTCCTTGAACTATCGCACTAATTCATATAATCCCGCTTTTCTGAGCGTTTTATATTGCCAATGGAGAGCATTGCATGTCCACGGACGACTTGACGCTTGATCTCCTGGCGTACCACGCGTTCCCTCACCTCGCATCTGCCTTAAGGCTGCGGCAGGACGTTATCGTCCGGACGTGGGAGGCCGCCGTGGTTCAGACGCTTCCTGCAGCCGATGCACTCACCCTCCAGAATCTTCGCAACTCAATACCATTGATCCTGCAAGAAATCATAGACGCATTCGCCTCGGATAAACCATCCGTCACTTGCGATCTCGTTGAAGGCAGCAAAATGCATGGGGAGTCCCGCTTCCAGGAAAACTACAATATACGCGAGCTGGTCATTGAGTACCGTCTACTGCGCCGGGTCATCATCGAACAAGTCACGGAAGCAATGGATGAGCGGCTGGATATGCGGAGCAATATCGCTTTGAACATGGCCGTAGACACTGCGCTGCAAAGCGGAGTCATCAGATTTATCGAACACCTGCAACAGCAGAATAGAACCTCCACCGAGGTTCAGGCCAAGTATCTTTCGTTTCTTTCGCATGATCTCCGCAACCATCTGCACCACGCCATGCTTCACGTGCAGCTTCTCGTCAAAAGGCTGACTCAAGTACCTGAGTTCGCGGATAGCGTCGCGGACTTGGAATCCGTCAAGCGTGCAATACTCCAGACGACCGCCGGGATGGATCGGATGCTTCAGTCGGAGCAGTTGCGGAAAGAACCTGTTCATCACACAGCGGAACTAGTGGATCTAAAATTGTTGCTCTCCGAAATTACCAGCCAGTTTGCGCATGAAGCCAAATCCAAAGGGATAAAGCTGGATTCGGACGCACCCGATGGAGCGCAAGCCATCAGTGACGAAGGGTTGCTGACGCTGGTATTGCAGAATCTGCTGGGTAATGCGATGAAATATAGCTCCGAGGGCGAAATAAAAGTACTGGCCCGGAAAGATGCGAATGGTGAAGAAGACATCGATTGGGTATTAAGCGTTAGCGATCAGGGGCCGGGTATTGCACCGGAAAACCTGAGTCATCTGTTTGATGCCTTCCGCCGGGGCGATACGTATGGTCAACCGGGCGTAGGTCTGGGGCTCGCCATCGCCTCGGAAGCGACCCGGCTTTTAGGCGGCAAATTGGAAGTCCAGTCCAAAGTGGGAGTGGGTTCCACATTTCGATTAATGCTGCCCAGGAAGGATCAGGACCAAAACGCGATTCAAGGCAATAAGCCGTGAAGTCAACTCATCGTCTTGCAATTTTGTCTGTCTCCCGCGCAACCGGTTCACTTATATTGGCTCACCGTTAGATCGCCATGAGCGTTTATACCTTGAGTGAATTGCACGCCCTTGTTCGCACCGAACCCGATAACATGATTGATTGAAGTGTCGAAAAAAACACTCCGTTCGCAATTAGCCCTCTCATTTCTGCTCGGCGCAATTACTGTTCTCGGTTTTGCGCCGTTTTATCTTTTTCCAGTTCCCGTTTTCACGCTCGCGCTGCTATGCCACTTCTGGCGCATAAGCGCGACATCCATGCGCGCCGCCTTACTGGGCTTCATCTTCGGCATGGGCATGTTCAGCGCGGGAGTCACCTGGATTTACATCAGCCTGCATGACTTCGGCGCAATGCCGATGCCAGCCGCGGTGCTTGCGCTGGTCGTTTTGTGCGCCTATCTCGCTTTATTCCCCGCATTGACAGGCTGGATATTGACGAAGTTGCGCATCAGTGTGCCCATCGTCTGGTCATTGGCCGCAGGTGCGTTATGGGGGTTGTCCGACTGGCTGCGCAGCTTCTTGTTCACCGGCTTTCCGTGGCTGACACTGGGCTACTCGCAAGCGCCGGCCGGCCCATTGGGAGGTTTTGCCCCCGTCATGGGTGTTTATGGCGTATCACTGGTGCTCGTTCTAAGCGCGGCACTGATATGTCTATTATTCGAAAAGCGATTTCGGGAATGGCGTTACCTGCTGCCGCTTCTGGCAATCTGGTTTATCGGTTTCGGCTTGCAGCAGATCCGCTGGACTGAACCACAAGGTGAACCGGTCACAGTAAGCCTGCTACAGGGAAATATCTCGCAGGATTTGAAATGGCGGGAAGATCAGCTCGTCACATCGATGGATACGTACGCCAGACTCACGCTGGAAAGCAGCAGCCGCCTCATTATCACGCCCGAGATTTCGATACCGCTGTACCGTGACGAGGTACCGTCGAGTTATCTGGCACAACTGGCTACTCATGCCAAACGTAATAATGGCGATATCCTGGTCGGCATGGTTGAAGCCCCCGGCGGACGCAGCGAATACTACAACTCCATGTTCAGCTTCGGCACATCTCCCGATCAGAGCTACCGCAAGTACCATCTGGTGCCGTTTGGAGAATTCATTCCATTGAAGGCTGTGTTCGGCTGGGTCATCGATGTATTGAAAATCCCGTTATTGGATTTCTCGCGTGGAGGGCTTGACCAGCAACCGATGAATCTGGCCGGACAAAGGGTTGCGGTGAACATCTGCTACGAAGATGTATTTGGAGAGGAAATCATCAAGCAATTACCTCAAGCCACGCTCCTCGCCAACGTCAGCAATGACGCCTGGTTTGGCCGGTCCATCGGTCCGCGGCAACACCTGCAGATTTCGCAAATGCGCGCAATGGAGACGGGGCGTTATATGCTGCGCGCCACCAATACCGGCGTTACCGCCATTATTAACGAACGCGGCATCGTGTTGCAGGAAGCGGAAGTATTTACCACAACCGCGCTGCACGGTATGGCGCAAGGATACGTCGGTGCAACGCCCTATGTCCGTTTCGGCAATAATCTGTTATTCATACTCGCCGGCGTATTGCTGGTTATCGGCTTGTTGCCGATTTTTCGCGGCGAGCACAAAAACCTGTAAAATCCCGGCATGTTGGCTTTAAATCAGCACGATTAACCCTAAATTCGTTGGTTGGACGGGGTGAAAAGTGCGCGGTTTTTGGGGTACAGGGTAGGCGCAACGACGCAGAATGGTCGTTCCATTCCAAAATTCCAGACTGATAAATGAGCGATCAACTACCGGATCTAGGTTAACTCAGGCATTTCCATGCTCACATTCCAGGAAATTATTCTCACCCTGCAACATTATTGGGACAAACAGGGTTGCGCGCTGCTCCAGTCCTATGACATGGAAGTCGGCGCCGGCACTTCACACACCGCCACCTTTCTTCGCGCCCTCGGGCCGGAACCCTGGAAGGCCGCTTATGTTCAGCCTGCGCGCCGGCCCAAGGATGGACGCTATGGTGAAAATCCAAATCGCTTACAACATTACTATCAATTTCAGGTCGTGCTGAAGCCTCCTCCTCCCGGTATCCTGGACCTGTATCTTGGTTCACTGGAAGAACTCGGCTTTGATTTGAAGCAAAACGATATTCGTTTCGTTGAGGATGATTGGGAAAACCCAACGCTGGGTGCGTGGGGTTTGGGTTGGGAAGTATGGTTGAACGGGATGGAGGTGACACAGTTTACGTATTTCCAGCAAGTCGGCGGATTGAACTGCAAGCCGATTACGGGCGAGATCACGTACGGTCTGGAGCGGCTTGCCATGTATCTCCAGGGAGTGGAAAACGTGTTCGATCTGACCTGGACGCAAGGTCTCTCCTACCGTGACGTATACCATCAGAATGAAGTCGAGCAATCAGCCTACAATTTCGAGCACAGTGATATGGATTTTTTGCTGAATGCCTTTGCCAGTCACGAAACGCAAGCCCGGTATCTGGTGGAACACGGGCTTGCGCTGCCGGCCTATGAGCAGGTGCTGAAAACCGCGCATACATTCAATCTACTGGATGCGCGCGGTGCGATCTCCGTTACAGAGCGCGCGGCCTATATTGGGCGAATTCGCGATCTCGCCCGTAGCGTAGCGCAAGCCTACTACGAGAGCCGCAGACGGTTGGATTTTCCGATGGCGCCGCGCGAGTGGGTCGAGCAAATGACGGAGAAAATCGCTTGAGCAACGCAACCGGAAATCTGTTGATTGAGCTGCTCGTTGAGGAACTGCCACCCAAATCACTTAAAAAACTGGGTGACAGCTTCGCGGAAGTAATAGCTGCAAACCTCAAGGCCCAGGGCTTGGCCAAAAATGATGTCGTCATCACGGCTTTTGCCTCACCGCGTCGACTCGCGGTGCATATTAAAAACGTGACGGTGCAAGCGGCTGATAAATCCGCTTCACAAAAATTGATGCCCGTGTCAGTTGGCCTGGATTCTAATGGGCAGGCCACACCCGCCCTGCTCAAGAAACTCGGGAGTCTCTGCATCGATGCCACGGATATGCCAGTGTCTCAGCTCAAAAGAACGTTTGATGGCAAGGTAGAGGCCCTGTTCTTCGACAGTGTAGTAAAGGGCGTGGTACTGGCGGAAGGTTTACAGAGAGCCATTGATGAAGCTCTCATCAAGCTGCCGATCGCCCGGATGATGACCTATCAACTGGCCGACGGGTGGAAGAGCGTGAATTTTGTGCGCCCCGTGCATGGTTTGGTCGCCCTGCACGACGCGGAAATCATACCCATCAGCGTCTTGGGTTTGACCGCCGGACGAGAGACACAAGGGCATCGCTTTGAAGCAAGGGTTAAGGCGGTGATGTTGAAGAATGCCGATAGCTATGAGTCGCAACTAAAAAACGAGGGTGCGGTTATTGCCAGCTTTCCAGCACGGCGTGCCGAAATTGTCCGGCAGCTTCAAGCCGTCTCGGCTGAGACAGGCCTGCAACCCGTGGAAGACGAAGCATTGCTGGACGAAGTGACCGGACTGGTCGAACAGCCAAGTGTTCTGGTGGGAAAGTTTGATAATGCATTCCTGGAGGTGCCGCAAGAGTGCCTGATTCTGACCATGAAGGCGAATCAAAAATACTTTCCGCTTCTGGATGCAAACGGCAAGCTCTCCCATCAGTTCCTGATTGTCTCCAACATTCGTCCGGCAGATGCCAGCCAGATAATTACCGGCAACGAGCGCGTACTGCGCTCACGCCTGGCGGATGCAAAATTCTTTTTCGATCAGGATCGCAAGAAAACGCTAGCTGCGCGCGTTGCGGGTTTGGATAAAGTTGTCTATCACAACAAGATTGGCACCCAGGCGGAGCGTGTGGAACGGATTTGGGCAATCGCACAGGCGATTGGTTTGCGATTGGGCGGTAATGAGCTTGCGGCCCAAGCCGGCGAAGCCGCCATGCTATCCAAAGCAGATCTGCTTACCGGCATGGTAGGCGAGTTCCCCGAGTTGCAAGGCATCATGGGACGCTATTATGCCCAGCATGACGGACTGTCACACGATATTGCATTTGCCATCGAAGATCACTACAAACCACGATTTGCGGGTGATGAATTGCCGCGTAATATGACCGGACTCTGCGTCGCATTGGCAGATAAACTGGAGACGCTGGTTGGCATGTTTGGTATCGGACAGATTCCGACCGGTGACAAAGACCCATTTGCATTACGCCGCAATGCCTTGGGCGTGACACGTATGCTGACAGAAAAAAAACTCGAAATTTCTCTGGAAGAGATAATCAGAATTTCAAGTGGAGTGTTCAATAACAAGATTAATTTCGGTGATGCCGAGTCTCATCAGTTGCTGAATTTCATCTATGAAAGAATGTCCAGTCAGTTGCGTGAACAAGGCTACTCACCGCAACAGATTGAAGCGGTCATTGCCAAACGACCGCAATTTTTGAACGAAATTCATCAGCGCCTTGCTGCCGTCCGCGCTTTTTCCGCTTTACCGGAAGCTGAAAGCCTTGCGGCTGCAAACAAACGGGTAAGCAATATTCTGAAAAAGGCTGAAGGTGCGGTCAGCAGCACGGTGAATGCCACACTTTTGCGGGAGCCTGCCGAGCAGGCATTGCATGCCGCACTCAATACCATCATGCCAAAAACAGACATCGCCTTTAAACTCGGAAAATTCAGCCTGGCTCTGCAGGAACTTGCAGCATTGAAAACACCGGTGGACACCTTCTTCGACAAGGTGATGGTGAATACGGAGGATGCCGATCTGCGCGCCAATCGTCTTGCTCTGTTGGCCCAGTTACGGCAGGAAATGAATCGCGTGGCTGATATTTCCAAGTTGGCTACTTAATCTGGACCCCTATTATGAAACTGGCCATTCTCGATCGCGATGGTGTCATCAATTTTGACAGCGACGCATTTATTAAAACGCCGGATGAATGGAAGCCGATTCCCGGCAGCCTGGAAGCGATTGCGCGCCTCACCCAGGCAGGTTATCGGGTCGTGGTCGCCACCAACCAGGCCGGTATCGGCCGGGGGCTGCTGGACATGGCCACGCTCAATGCGATCAATGACAAGATGTGGAAAGCGGCAAACCAGGCAGGTGGACGCATTGATGCGATGTTTTTCTGTCCGCATACCACTGCGGATAATTGCGATTGCCGCAAGCCCGCAACCGGAATGTTCAAGGAAATTTCTCAGCGCTTTGGCCTGGAGCTGAGTGGCGTACCCGCAATCGGCGATTCAATGCGTGATTTACAGGCTGCGGCGGCGGTAGGTGCTATTCCGGTTTTGGTGCTGACCGGCAAAGGCAAAAAAACGAAAGCAGAGGGTGGACTGCCCGAAAACACCCGGATATTCCGTGACCTTGCAGCAGCCGTTGATGCACTGACGGAATGAATATGATCCTGCCGGTGTTGCGTTCAACGCTATATAGCCTATTACAGATCGTCATCACTCCGCTTTATTTCCTGATTGTATTCGCCGCGTTCCCACTGTCGCCCATGAGCCGCTACCGCATCACTTCCGGCTGGGCGCATCTGATGCTGTTTCTGCTGCGCATTATCTGTGGCATACAATATCGCGTTATGGGCGCGGAGCACATTCCGCAAGCACCGAGCATCATACTGTCCAAACATCAGTCGGCATGGGAAACCCTCGCGTTTCAGCAGATTTTTCCGCCCCAGGTGTGGGTACTTAAAAAAGAGCTGCTGCGTGTACCGTTTTTCGGTTGGGGATTGGCGATGAACAGTCCCATTGCGATCGATCGCAGCTCGGGAAAAACGGCACTGAAGCAAATCGTCGAGCAAGGAAAAGATCGCCTGAAGCAGGGTTTCTGGATCGTGGTTTTCCCGGAAGGCACGCGCATTGCGCCGGGAAAAAAAGGAAAATACCACATTGGCGGTGCATGGCTCGCTACGCATACTGGCGCGCCAGTGGTCCCGGTTGCGCACAATGCGGGGGAATTCTGGGGCAAGAATGCGTTTATCAAACTTCCCGGCACGATTACAGTGAGCGTCGGCGCGCCGATAGATCCCCGAGGAATGGAGTCCGGCGATCTCAACACCATGGTGGAAACCTGGATCGAGGCGGAGATGATTCGTATTGGTGACCAGAATCGGAAGGCATATGACAACAGCAAAATTATCCCGATCTCCGAGGGATAGGCGGACAACGCCCGCAGGTGAAATCCACCATGTCAGCTTGAATGGCAAGGAAGTCGCTTATACGCTCAAGCGCTGCAAACGTAGAACAATTGGTATGAAAATTGACAACGAAGGCTTGACTGTCCGCATTCCATTAAGAGAATCGTTGTGCTGGGTCGAATCGGTATTGCAAAACAGGGCCGATTGGGTGGTAGAAAAACTCGATGAATGGAAAAGCAGAAAATCCAGTGAACCGGTGTGGGAGGAAGGTGCCGTTTTTCCACTCCTGGGTGAACCCTGGCGGCTGGCGGCGACAGCTACCGGGGTAATGCAAATGACTCGGGCAACCATGAAGGCAGGAGCCGAAGACAGGCAGATGCAATTGCCACTGCCATCCGTACTGACCGCCCGCCAAATCGAAAAAATTGTGATGGACTGGTATCGCAACAAAGCATTGACATGTTTCAGCGAACGGCTTGCGCTGTATGCGGACAAGCTCGGCGTTGCACTGCCGCAGTTGCGGCTATCGCACGCCAGAACCCAGTGGGGAAGTTGCAACTCGCGTGGCATTGTTCATCTCAACTGGCGGCTGATTCAAATGCCGCTTCATCTGGTGGACTATGTAGTAGCGCATGAATTATCGCACCTCATCGAGATGAATCATTCACCAGCCTTCTGGCAAGCGGTGGGGCGCGTCTACCCGAATTATGCGGGGGCGAGGAAGGAGTTGAAGAAGCTTGGGTGAAAACGACGTCCGGTATATTTTCCCCCCTGTACAGGCATAATTAATGGACTTCGTTTCAATTAAAATGGAGCGGCGGACAATGAGATTCGGAACGGTTTCGTTAGGTTCAACTGTTCAAGGATCTCGGCGACACGGAAGTATATGGCTCCGGGCACCAAAAAAAAAGACACAGAGGGGCGGATGCTCCTCTATGCCTCAGAACCAAGCTATGCTTTAGTCCCATTATTGTACGTAATCGCGCTTGATAGAATTCAAGCCCTCATAACGCTTTGCCGTCAACCCATGAGTCGATCGCGCATTCCATCATTGCTTTTTGTCATCGCGCTGGCCGTACTCAGCGGTTGTGCGACGCGCCCGATCAACCCCCCGCTCGAGCGGGCCGATCTTAACAAAGGGTATCGCTATGAAAACCGCTGGCAGCATCGCGTTGTCTATGACAACGAGAACATAGTCATCCTCGCCTTCTCCGGGGGTGGCACCCGTGCTGCCGCATTCGCATACGGAGCCCTCGAAGCCCTGCGGCGCATGGATCTCATCTTGCCGACGGGCAGGAACATCCGCATGCTCGATCAAGTGGACATCGTCACCGGTGTGTCCGGGGGTGCGTTCACCGCCCTGGCCTTTGGCCTGTACGGCGACAAGCTATTTAATGACTACGAGCAACGCTTCCTGAAACGCAATGTGGAGGGCAAGCTCATGGCGCGCATGTTGAGTCCGGCCAACTGGGGAAAACTGACGTCGAAGGGTTGGGGCCGTTCCGAATTGGCGGCCGAGCTGTACGACGAAATCCTTTTCAACGGCGCTACTTACGGCGATCTCGACCGCGGCGCGGGTCCACTGATCCTGGCGGCGGCCACGGACCTCACAACCGGCTCCCGCTTTGTCTTCACCCAGCGCATTTTTGACATCATCTGCTCGGATCTCAATGCGCTGCCGCTGTCTCGCGCCGCTGCGGCTTCGTCCGCAGTGCCGGTGGTACTCTCGCCCGTCACTATCAACAACTATGGCGGTACCTGCAACAAGATAACGCCCGCTTGGGTGGCGCCGTTCATCGACGCCGCAGAAGTGCCACGACCGGCGGCGCGGGCGATACGTGCACTCCAAGGAGAGGAAGCGTACGGCGACGGTGTCAACCGGCCCTATCTCCATCTCGTCGACGGCGCCGTATCGGACAACGTGGGCATGCGCAGCGTGCTCATATCGCTGGAAATTCTCGAGGCATTGCAGGAATCCGGCGTGCGCACGCGGCTCGACACTGCGAAGAGAATCGTGGTGTTCATCGTCAATTCGATGTCTTCTCCCACGACGAAGTGGGACCAGTCGGAGAGCGTTCCCGGCGTCCTGGATATCCTGAGCAAAACGGCCGGCACGCCGATCGACACGTATTCGTATGAGTCGGTAGAAGTGCTGAAAGATACGGCAGCGCGCTGGCGAACCTTGCGGATGATTCGCGATTCCGCTGCATTGAAGAACAACAAGGATCCAGCGGTTGCCGCCGTGTTGCGCGCCCCGGACGCCGAGATATATGCCATCGACGTCTCGTTTTCCGCGCTGGAAGACAAGGCGGAGCTCCACTTTTTGAATCAGTTGCCTACGTCGTTTATGCTGCCCGCCGAAGCCGTCGACCGTCTGCGCGCTGCAGCGGAGACGCTCATCATGGCGTCGCCCGAATTCCAGCGGTTCCTGAGGGAGGCTGGCGCTAAGCTGATCGTAGGACCAGCGGTTGGTGGCGACCCGGCGATAGCGCACTAGGTCCTAAAGACGAGTGTCTGCATTCGAGGTGCGGCGACTGACCGTTTGTGGCACGTTTCTGCCGGTGGCAAAAGTCGCGAATCGACACCACTGAGACTTTCGGTGCATGGCAGACAGCAGTGGCTTAAATTAAAACGGCCATAGATACCAGCATAATTCTATCAGCCGCCGCTAAAAACGAAAAAAGCCACAAAGCGGCCCCCTCTCTGTGGCTCAGGATCAAGCTTAGCTTAAGAAGTCTTGTTACGACGTGCCATAAAGCCCATCAGACCCAGGCCAGCCATGAGCATGGCATAGATTTCAGGTTCGGGGATGGGAGAAGCTATGTTGATGAAGCTCTCGTTGCCACCCGCTGCAAATCCTTGCACATGCACACCAATGCGCAAATCGCCGTCTCCGCCATTGTTCGGGAGTGCAAGCGCGCTAATAACATTGCTGTATGTCTGACCGGCAGTCAGGTTGAAATCGATGGAAAGCCATTCACCCTGGGTAACACCGTTGGGCGAGACAGGTGCGTCGGAATCCGCCAGAAAGCCTGCGGTTGTCACAAAGGCTGGGCTGACGGTATTGCCACCAGGAAGATTGAGCGGAGTGGCCCCTTGCGAGAAACTTACCCCCGATGAGGACGAAATGGATGCAATCCCGAGCAGCGTACCGTCATCAAAGTAGACATCGGCCAGGGAAGAGGTGGAAGTATTGGTAAAAGTGAACCTCACCTGACTGCCGCCAAGATCTATCACCTCAACATTCAGATTCGCTTCCCCATCCGCCTCAGCTCCAGCGTTGCTATGCGTGATATTTGCAAAACTATAAGATGTCGATACTGCCGCGTGTCCGAGCGGTTGATAAACCGATATCGCGAGGGCAAACAGTAACCCCGGCAATGGCCTTAAGTAACTCATGAACCATCCTCCCAAGAATTTGGTTTCAAAGATTTATGTTGTAAAGAAATGCGTACCAGCATTCTGGCTATCTGTGCACACACGGGATTCTTCATCAATCCGTGCGCTTCAGCAGACCCTGGATTTTCCGGCCCCGGCTCACAACGGGTGTGGCTTTACGGTACGTCAAAAGCTTAGCGAGGGAAAATGACAGCACATACTCCATCAGAATTCATAAACATGAGCTTTAAGGCGCATGCCTGGATTCTACTAAGTGCGGGGTGGAATGTTTTTGGGGTCGATCCGGCAAGCTTGATACCGGCATAATTTTATCAGCCGCTAAAAACGAAAAAAGCCACAAAGAGACCCCCCTCTCTGTGGCTCAGAATCAAGCTTAGCTCAAGAAATCTTGTTACGACGTGCCATAAAGCCCATCAGACCCAGACCGACCAACAGCATGGCATAAGTTTCTGGTTCAGGTACAGGCGAAATGTTCAATACCCCCGCGTATGAGCCGCCAGCTGAACCAGCAACCGTTCCCTTGACTTGAAGGGTGTAGGTGCCAGCATCCAACGTCAACGGATTTAAAACAACGGTTGTTGCAGAGACTGTTGGGCTGTAGTTAACGGTGGTACCCCATGCTTCCATAAGCGTACCCGGGACAACTGCCCCGGTTTGATGCGTGCTACCCGTGTATAAGCGAGCCCTAAGGTCGATAAGACCCAATATACTACTCAGGATTATTGACGAAGTGACTGAGTTGGCGGAACCATTAGGAATCGTAAAAATAAAATCATCAAAAAATGTAGAGCCTGAAGATGCGCTAGCGAATGAGTTGCTATACGCGAGCGAAGTTGGCAAGGGCCCAACATTAAGATGGGTAATTGTGTCAGCGAAAGCACCGGCACTGGAAATGCAAAATATACTTGTAAGGATGAAACTTTTAATCAACTTCATTTCTAGTCTCCCTATTAAAAAAATTACTTGTTGGTATTGATGACTTGGGGGGAGTGGCCATCATATGAAATGATTATGTCAATTGTTGAGGCTGGGATATAGTTAACATGGCCAGCATTACCCAAGGCTATTAGCTCCTTGTAGCTAACCCCCCATACTGGTATTTCGGCTATCTGCATGTTGACGGGCTTCTTTAGTAAAGCCATGGTTTTGGCATATTCTGGGTTTTTTCGGACCGGCTCAAAACGGGCGTGGCTTTACAGCACATCAGAAGCTTAACGAAAAAAATAACAGCCAATGCCAGCCAGGATTTATATACATAAGCTATTAAGCACATGCCATAGAGGAAGACAGTGAAGTAAATGAAGCAACTGCGGTACGCAATAGCGCTGTCAATCAACTGAATAGAATTTTCTGTGGTGGCTGGGTGATCTGGGAAGGACTTATTCAGAGATTCTTACCCTTTATGTTAGTATTTCGTATCAATCATTCCGGTATCGTTCCATGCATAAATTCTGTACCGCTGCTCTGCTGGTTTTGCTGCTCAATGCCTGCGGCCTGAAGGGACCCCTCTATCTTCCACAAGAACAACCTCCACAGCCATCGCAACAATCTCAGGGCGAAGTGAAAAAGAAGTGAGCGGTTTCCCTTCATTTGACTATCGCAATGGCAGACTGTACGGCGAATCGGTTCAACTGGACCGCATTGCCCGGGAATTCGGCACACCCTGTTATGTGTATTCACGCGCGGCGCTCGTTGCGGCCTACCGGGAATTCGACACCGCTTTTGGCGGACACGACCATCTGGTGTGTTATGCGGTCAAAGCCAACTCCAATCTGGCCATTCTCAATTTATTCGCCCGTCTCGGCAGCGGCTTCGATATTGTTTCCGGGGGTGAACTTCAGCGAGTGCTGAAAGCGGGTGGTGATCCGCAAAAAATAGTATTTTCGGGAGTAGGCAAACAGCCAAGCGAAATGCGGGCGGCACTTGCCGCGGGGATATTCTGTTTCAACGTGGAATCGGAAGCGGAATTGGCCGTACTAAACCAGGTAGCAGGCGAGCTGCATAAAATCGCGCCGGTAAGCCTGCGGGTCAACCCCGATGTGGACGCAAAAACACATCCTTACATTTCCACCGGTCTCAAGGAAAACAAATTTGGGGTGCCCTTCGACGAAGCGGAGAAGCTTTATGCCTCCGCACAAGAGTTTGCCAACTTGCGCATCAGCGGACTGGACTGCCACATAGGCTCACAATTGACCAAACTCGGTCCCTTTGTCGAAGCTTGCGGGAAAATACTTGACCTGTTGACTCGCCTTGAAACCCAGGGACTCACTATTGATCATCTGGATCTGGGCGGCGGTCTCGGGATTCGCTATTCGGGAGAAAACCCGCCAGCGGTGCAAGACTATGTCACGGCATTGTGTGCCGCGATCGGCCGGCGTAACCAGCGTATCCTGATCGAGCCCGGCCGCGCGCTGGTGGGTAATGCCGGAGTATTGCTTACGCGTGTCGAGTATCTCAAACATACCCCGCATCGGGATTTCGCTATCGTGGATGCCGCTATGAACGACCTGATGCGTCCAGCACTGTATGACGCCTACCATGAGATCCTGCCGGTTATCGCGAATAGCGGCGGCGATAAAATTTATCAGGTTGTCGGACCCGTTTGTGAAACGGGCGATTTTCTGGGGCATGACCGAAAGCTGACATTGGCGCAGGGCAATCTGCTCGCCATTATGTCCGCCGGGGCCTACGGCATGAGCATGAGTTCAAACTACAATACCCGCCCCCGCGCCGCCGAGGTCATGGTGGACGGTGACCGCATTCATCTTATTCGCCAACGCGAATCCCTGGAACAGCTAATTGCCGGCGAGAAGATTCTACCCTGAGTGAAACTTATCCGGTGGTTCCTGGCTATATCAGAAAAAGAGTTGCGAGTCCCAGGAAAATAAAAAAACCCCCACTATCGGTGACGGCGGTAATCATCACGCTGGAGCCCGCTGCCGGGTCACGGCCAAGTTTAGTCAGGGTCAGCGGAATCACTACCCCCAATGAAGCCGCCAGCAGCAAGTTCAACATCATCGCCAGTGTCATCACCACCCCAAGTGAGGCATTGCCGTAAATGAAAAAAGCAAATAATCCGACCACACTCCCCCATACCAGACCGTTCACCGCGCTCACACTAATCTCCTTGGCAAACAGTTTACGTGCATTGCCTGGATGGAGTTGGCCCAAAGCGAGAGCGCGCACGATCATTGTAATTGTCTGATTGCCGGAATTGCCGCCGATACCGGCAATAATCGGCATGAGTGCCGCCAGCGCCACCAGTTTCTCGATTGAATCTTCAAACACGCCAATCACGCGTGATGCAATAAATGCGGTAATCAGATTGACAGCCAGCCAGGTCCAGCGGTTCTTCACGCTTTTCCATACAGGTGCGAACAAATCCTCTTCTTCCCGCAAACCCGCCACATTCAGCGCTTCGCTTTCCGCCTGCGCGCGGATAAAATCCATCACCGCATCAACGGTAACACGTCCTACCAGTTTGTCTTGGGCGTTGACCACCGAAGTAGAAACGAGATCATAGCGCTCGAATGCCTGCGCTGCCTGGTGTGCATTATCTTTGGGGTGAAGCTTCACCATTTCTTTGGCCATCACCGATCCCACTGTGGCATCGGGATCACTTACCAGGAGCCGGTTCACCGGGAGCACGCCTTTGAGATGCTCATTCCGGTCCACCACGAACAATTGGTCGGTATGGTCAGGCAGCTCATCCAAACGGCGCAGATAACGCAGCACGACTTCCAGCGTCACGTCCTCGCGGATAGTCACCACGTCGAAATCCATCAGCGCGCCCACCGCATCCTCCGGATAAGACATGGCGGCGCGTAACTGCTCGCGCTCCTCCATCGGCAGCGACCGGAATACATCCTCCATAACATCACGCGGCAAATCAGGTGCGAGATCAGCGATCTCGTCGGCATCGAGCTGTCCCGTCGCCGCCAGCATTTCATCGCTGTCCATCGTGGCGATGAGTGTTTCGCGAACCGCGTCCGAAACTTCCAGAAGAATCTCGCCATCGCGCTCCGCCTTGACCAGCTCCCAGATCATAAGACGATCTCCGAGGGGCATGGCTTCAAGGATATAAGCAACGTCCGCGGGGTGGAGCCTGTCGAGCAGGTTTTGCAGTTCCGCCAGATTCTGCTTATGCACCAAGGCTTCGACCAGTTCCTGGCGCGGCATTTGCTGTGTATGCACGAGATCTTCTACCAGCTTGTGTTTGTGCAATAGATGCGTCAGGCGCCGCAAGTTCTCTTGCAGATCTTCGGTCTCCCTGAGGGTATTTGCTTTAGTCATCGCCCATCGCTCTGGTGTATTGCGTCAAAAGTCCCGCTACTTTAAATGAGCTGCATTGCCGCCATGCGACATTATCCTAAATCCGCCGTTTAACCGCTCGTGTTTCATTTTAGTGTCAGGATTCACAAAAGACTTCTTTCGTTGTTGACCCTCACCTTTTGGCGAGTCCGCTAGAAGGCGAATTCGGGATTGTTCGTCGTTGCGTATGGATAGATATGCGTTCCCCTGCTTCTCGCTCGACATCAATCCCGTCATTTGTAGCACCCTATTTGAAACTGTTATGCGCGATATTTCTGACGCACTCGCTTCTCGTCTGGCGGGAGCGCCTGTTTGCAGGGAGACTCAGAATGCAGAGCAAATATTATGACAGGGCGGAGAATGAACGCAAAGTATGGTTCATGTTACCGGACGAACCGGCGAGGAATTGTCAGGGAATTTTCGTGGATGCCATACGGCTAAGGATGATATCAGTCTTTCTCAATAACCACGGCGTATTGCGATTACGATCGTAGAATCTCGGATCAGGAACCATGGCGGCGAGACGGGCGGCTTGTTCCGCGGTGACAGAAGTAGCGGAAACACCGTAATAGTAGCGAATAGCGGCCTCGGCGCCGAATACTCCATTTCCCCATTCAATGATATTCAAATAGATCTCCAGGATGCGCCGTTTGGACATCACCCTTTCCAGCATCAGCGTGATGATGGCTTCCTGGATTTTGCGCCACGGCGTTTTCTCGCCGGAAAGAAACAGGTTCTTCGCAAGCTGCTGGCTGATAGTAGAGCCGCCCGCAACCAGCTTGCCCTTTTTCAGGTTTTTCTCGTATGCCTTCTGAATAGCTTCGAAATCGAAACCCTCGTGTTCCAGGAACTTGCCATCCTCAGCGGCTACGATCGCACGCTTGAGATGAGGTGAAATCCGCTCGTAAGGCATCCACTGGGTGCGTAACGCCATTGTGGAGTCTTTATTTCGTAAATCATGCAACCGATCCTGCATGAATGCACTGGTGGAAGGATTGTAGAAGTTCCAATAGACAACATGGCCGAGAATCCATAGCTGATAGGCAAGTACCGCGGCGATTAATAACAGGAAGAAACGCCATAACCAACGCTTAATAAATTTCTGCATGCACCAGGGATTATGCTGTCAGGTTTTCAACCTAAATCCGCCCAGTAACGAGCTCACCGAAAAGATGAAGCTCGAATGGCGTGAAGGGTTTTGATGGATCATCCTAAATCCGGTAGTTGGACGAGGTAAAACGGTCAGCGACCGGACTTAGGTTCAGGTATGTAATTTGAGCATTTTAATTATCGGCCCGGTTTCCGGCCTTACCCCACGCCACAGGAAGAAAGATTCCGCCGCTTGCTCCACCAGCATACCGATGCCGTCAGCTAGACGTGATGCGCCCTGTTGCTTCGCGAATTGCAGAAAAGGTGTATATCCATCGCCATACATCATGTCATAGGCCAGCGATTCAGCCGCGAAAATACCTGGGGATAACGGCGGCAGTTCGCCCTTCAGGCTGGCGGAGGTGGCATTAATAACAAGGTCAAATTTTTCCCCAAGAATATCCGCGTAATCGCCAGATACAATGGTTCCGTAGCAGGAAAATTGCTGTTGTAACGCATGCGCTTTTTGTTGAGTACGATTGACGATTGCCAGAATACTGGGGTCGTGTTCCAGTAGCGGCAGCACCACACCCCGAGCCGCTCCACCCGCACCCATTAACAATACCCGCTTGCCAGTAAGAGAGAATCCCAGATTGACCATGATGTCGCGCACCAATCCAGCGCCATCGGTATTGGCGCCTAGAGTCCCATCAGCGTTGAATACGAGTGTGTTTACCGCTTGGGCGGCATCGGCTCGCTCAGTCAAGCGGCCGGCAAGCTTACAAGCTTCCAGCTTGAATGGAACCGTCACGTTCATGCCTTTGCCGCCGCGCTCCCGGAAAACCGCCACCGTTGCAGGAAAAGCATTCACCGGCGCAAGTATCGCTTCATATTGCATATCCTGTCCCGTCTGCCGGGAAAACTCGGCATGAATCCACGGTGATTTGCTGTGAGCGACGGGGTTGCCGATGACGGCATAGAAATCGGTCATGAGTCAGTAATAGTCTAAATCCGGCAGTTGAGCGGCGTAAGCAGGGGGAAGTATGCAGTTTTTGGGATACAAGGCAAAGTGGCAACGACGCGGATCTTATTGGCTTGTCAGTTCGTCCGAACGGGTAAACGCCCAAGTACGGGTAATATGCAGGACATCAGTATCTCGGCTGATGTCCGGCGGAAAGGGAGCAAATCCATTTTGTCCCGCCAGATTAACAATGCGTAACGCCGCTTCATCCAGAACTTTCTTCCCTGACGAGCGATTTATTTCAAGCGACTCGAGACTGCCGTCAGACCTGATACCAACGGTGAGTTGAAGGTCTCCATAGAGTTTTTCCCGCCTCGCCGCTTCGGGATAATTCATGTTGCCGATCCGCTCCACTTTGAGGCGCCAATCTTCGACATAACGGGCAAAGCGGTATTCCTGCGTACGAGCACCGATAAATCTGCGTTTTGGACGATGCTGATAAGCTTCACCATCCCGTGCGGTCTGAGCCCCCAGGCGAGCGATCTCGATACTACGTTGAACCAGGTCGCTACCGTTAATACCGGGGCGGTTTTGTTCAGTCTGATTCGAAGGGGGAGCTGTTTGATAAACGTCCTGACCGCTCTCGACAGCGGTCATCATTTGCTTTGTTTCCTGTTCAGGCTGATCCGTTTCTTCAGTAGCCGCGTGCTGATGTTCTGGCGACGATGGAAGATGCGTCTTGGCCCGGCGATTGCTGTCAGTGGCTCCCCCACCCTCCAGGTTAGCTCGCGCCAGCGTATCCGCATTGCGCGACTTCGATGCGGATTGACTGTTGACCAGCACGACTTCCAGCGGCGTAGCGGTCTTGTCGATTTCTGAAGATGGGAGTTTGAAGGTAATCCCGAACAAAACAATCGCGTGAAAAATCACCGAGATCAATATCGTTACGTTCAGGCGCGACGAAGGATCTGACAGCCATCCGCGAGATAAGGCTGAGTTAAAATCCGATATGTTTGGAGTGACGCTCAATTTAATAACGCGTGTAAATTTAGACCAATGTCTGTTTAGGAAACAATATTCATACTACAGCCGATAATTGGACGAAAGGTACGAGTCAAATAGTACGAAATACTGGTATCAGTCATAACACTGATCTATTAAAAGAGCGACCAACTCCCGAATTCAGGTTCATTGTAAAACAACAACGATACGCTCGTCACACAGGTTGACAGCCCAATCTATGCATCCAATTTGCGCAGGAATTTTGCGTGGAAAGTGAGTTCCAGCAAATCAATCTGAGAAATCTCCACTTCAACAGCCGTTTCTGGCGACAATTCCGGTAAGGAGGTTATTCGCGCGACCAAAGGGAGGTGATCCAGTTTCACCAGATTCTCCTTAATTACCTGCGCTCCCGTCGTATTGATATTCTCCTGTAACAGCCAGCGCAAACACCAGTAGCGCTCCATTCTTCGTTGAAAATCTCCATAGATTTCATAAGCCGCTTCGAAATCCCGCATGGATATCCGCAGACTATCACTGTCCCGGGTATAAGGTGGCGTCTCCTTTCGCAGCAGCGCGACCAATTGCCGCTGATTGATGAAATCCACATAGCGGCGCATCGGTGAACTGATCCAGGCATACTGGGAAACACCCAAACCCTGGTGCGGCGCGGGAGAAGTGCCCATCCTGACCTTACCGCCACCCTGGCTGCGATAGATGCCGGCGATACCGCTATCGGCCAGTTGCTTACCCCACTCAGTATTCACATAAATCATCAATTCCGATACCACCTTATCGATCGGTGAACCTCGCCGGCGCTCGCTGATAGTGATACGATCATCTTCAACGTGAAAGCTGTAATCGATTTTCTCATTATTGCTGTCGTTGGTCTTGCCGCGAACCGCTTCCATCTTGCAGGCAAATTTCCATAGCGCCAGCAGTGCCTTGCCAAAAGGATGATCGAGACTTCCCGTCGCCAGAGTGTATTCGTTAAAACGCTCCTCCAACACGTCGTGCCTGAGATTGGCGGCAACCTTTACTCGTTCGATGCGACTGGTTGTGGCAATAACGGTGAAATCGTCCGCCACATCGATATACATTGAAACCGCCGGGCATAACCGTTCTTCGCCCAATGTATAGTGGTGTATCACTACTTCCGGCAGCATGGTTATTTTGCTGCCCGGAAGATACACGGTTGAAAGACGCTGTGCCGCCGCCACATCCAGGAGCGAACCGGGTGCGATTCCCAACGTGGGAACAGCAATGTGGATACCGATGCGAAAGCTGCCCAGGGTCAGTGGCGTGACCGAAAAGGCATCATCGATTTCAGTTGTGGTGGCATCATCTATACTGAAGGCAGTCACATCCGCCAAGGGCAAGTCTATCGCGTCATGCAATTCGCCGCGCGCGTCAAGCGCACCGAAATCTGTTCCTTCGGGAAAATGCTCCAGCAGGAACCGGTTGACATGGTAGTCATGGGTAGACGGTATCGCACCACATTTTTCGAGCAACCCGGGGACACTTAGCTTGGCCGACGTGCAAACGGCATCCAGCGCCTTCCATTCCACGGTATTCTTGTCGGGCCGGTAGAGTAAATTGAACAGCGATGGCCGGAATTCTTCCGGCAGGGTAAACGCGCCCAGCAATTGCACATAGCGAGCTTGCTGTTCTGCCTGCAGGCGCTTTCTTTCTTGGCTGGCAAGCGCCGCCTCCAGTGCTTTCGATGGCGCAGCTTTATAGCGCCCCCGTCCTTTTTTGTAAAAATACATCGGCGCGCTGTGTAGCCGGATCAGCACCGCGGCCGCTTCCTCAGAACTGGCTATGTGACCGAAATAATCCGTAGCCAATGCATCGCTGGCGAACTCGGCCTCACTTTCGCAGCACTCCCAGAGAAAATTCGGATCGAGATCCTCCGCCATTTTCTGAGCGATATCCATCAATTCGGACGGCGATGGTGCGTCAAACCGCAGCAGTACCGAAGCCGCCTTTATTTTTGCACGCTTACCGTGAGGCGCCTCCACTTGAAGAGACGTCGTATTGTCGGCAAGGATTGTGCCTACTTTGAAGATACCTTCCTCTTCGTAAAAAACATTCATAAAATGGTTTTTTGCGGGTGCTGCCGGTAAAAATCATGAACATCGCGAACGAAACATGATGTTTGGGAGGATTGACTATGGGATTATAGCCTGAAACGCACTTGCAACAAGACAAGACGGACCAGACAGTGTCCGCTCCGGTTCTGATGGCAGCCTGCCGGACTTGAAGAATCGAAGCGAAAGTGACCGGTACTTTCTATTTGGCTTTTGCAGCCGGCTTTCTTTAAGTCCGACGAACTCCCCTGACACGTTAATGTGAGTTCCAAGTCAATCCGATCTAAAAAACCCTTGTACCCTGATGCTGCGCTCGATATAAGCTCATCCATGACAAGATATTTTTCAGGAATCGACTATAATAAATTTGTACGAAACCGCAATCTCGCCATAAAGGGGACACCGTGAACCAATTTTCAATCGCGTTGGAAAAGCGACGTAACTCTTCCATCCCTGCCTTGATTCTTTTGACCGCGCTCTTGCCTGCCTGCGCGGCTCTTGACGCCGATCCCGACAGGGGTGCAACGATAGTCAAGCAGGATGTTTTTGGCGACAGCTTTACGGCGATAAAGTACCTTGATCAAGGATGGACGCCCGCCGACAGTCTCTGGTTTTACACCATCACGCAGGGATCCGACATGATGCCCTACGATTTTTTCCTGGCGCTGGAGCAGGTGGATAAAGCCGAGCCGTTCCGCTCTAACGAGAACATGAATCGATATCGTTATCTGCCGCAGAAAGTGACTTCCAGTAATCCGGATGGACTGCCGGTTGGATTTGTCAAGGATGATTATAAGGGTAAAGAATATCTCGGTTTGACTTGTTCCGCCTGCCATACCGGACAAATAAACTATAAGGGCAAGGGGATACGGATCGATGGCGGTCCGGCAAGCGCAGATATGGAAACCTTCATGGCGGATATTGTCCGCGCCTTGATAGCGACCCTCAAAAACGAGGAGGTTCGAAACCGGTTTGTGAAAAATGTATTAGCCCGCGGCAATTACAAGACGGAGGCCGAGGTCCTCGCAGACCTCAAAAAATATCGCGAACGTCTCGCCAGTTACATTACGATCAACTACAGCAGCCTCCATTACGGCTATGCGAGGCTGGATGCGTTCGGACGCATTTACAACAGGGTTCTGGAACATGTCATCAACGTCAAAGAGCTCCAGGAACTATTGCGCGACCCAAGGATAATGGGAAGCCACGCGATGACAGAGGAACAGATAAGATCGATAACAAATGGGGCGGGTGATGTCCTGAGCGGCGCTGAACGAGACAGTATCATCGAAAATATTGTGACGACTTTAAACGAGAATAATGGCTGGGAAGCACTCGGGCGTTTACGGAAGAAGCTGTTTAACCCACCTGACGCACCGGTAAGCTACCCATTTCTATGGGACACGCCTCAACATGACTATGTTCAATGGAACGGCCTCACGGAAAATGCCGGGCTTAAGGCAATTGCACGCAATACGGGGGAAGCGATAGGCGTATTCGGCACACTTGACTGGACGGAAAATAAAGGATTCTCGCTATCCGCCTTCATCAATGGCCAAGGTTTGTATGGTCGTCATATCAGCTATTATTCTTCCGTTAATGTCCAGAACCTGCGCCTTATCGAAGCGCGCCTGTTGAGTCTTCAATCTCCACTATGGCCGGAGGATATCCTTCCACCCATTGACGAGACCCGCCTTGCAAACGGGAGATCATTGTTCAATAAGCATTGCGTGAGCTGCCATGCAAGAATCCAGCGCGACGATCCTGATCGCCGCATCGTGGCGCATATGTCGAGGGCGAGCGATGTGGGTACGGATCCGCAGATGGCTGAAAATAGCGTAAGTTACCAAGGTTTCTCCGGCATTCTGCGGAATCAGTACGTTGGCATGAGTGTAGGCGATGTCTTGCTGGATCGGCGGGCTCCGGTTGCGGCCTTGCTGACACGAGCGACTATTGGGGTTGTCGCCACTCCCGACCAGGACAAATGGTTTTTACACCGCTGGATCGACTGGATTTCCAATTTGGCAGCAGGGTTCCGCCATAACGAGATCAAACCATCGATCAAGCACGGTGATTACGACCCAGACACCACGGCTAACCCAGTCGCATCTTTAAAATCTTATAAGGCAAGGCCACTGAATGGCATCTGGGCAACCGCACCTTACCTGCATAATGGCTCCGTACCAACGCTTTATGATTTATTACTGCCAAAAAGACGTCCGGGAGATCCGCCCGACGGTGAATATCGGCCTGATGAGTTTGAAGTTGGTGCACGCGAATTCGACCCTGTGAAGGTAGGCTTAAAAAGCAGCGGATATGGGGGCTTCACGTTCAAGACCGATATCAGCGGCAATAGCAACGCCGGGCATGACTACGGTGTTAGACGTACCGTAGACGAGTCAGATGGGCCTGTGGATCAGAAGATCAAGGATCAATGCATGAATGAAACAATTAAAGACGAACTTTTGGATAAATCCATCAAGGATAAATGCCTGTACCCCATGTCGAAAGAGCAACGTCTCGATTTGCTCGAATACCTGAAGACACTATGATCGACTTTCCGATTTCCGATCAGCACGATTCTTGATATCTATCACCTACAAATCATAAGGGAGCTACCGATGAGTGCAAACTACCTGGAGCAGTACGACGCCGCTGCCGATGCAGATAAATCTCCGTTGGCACGCCGCTGGATCGACACAGAACCGTTACCATTTTTCAAGGAGCTGCGTGAAAAACGCCCCATTCTGATAACGCCCAAATTCACCCTGGTCACACGCTTCGACGATGTCAGGGAAGTGCTGAGCATGCCTAAGGTATTCACGGTTAAGCCCTATGTTCCGAAGATGGCCGATTATCTGATGATGCATGACGATGATGCCCTGCATACACGCGAAAAATCACTGATGCAATGTATGCTGAATCGCGATGACCTGCCTGCTGTGCGCGAAATGGTGGCAAATGTCTCCAAGGAGATCCTCGACACCGCCAACGGCAACATTGAGCTGGTCAACAACTATTGCCGCATGGTGCCGGCAACGCTGGTACGAGAATATTTCGGACTAACCGGAGCGAAACGGAGTGATTTGATCGAATGGTCTTACTGGAACCAATGGGATACCTTCCACAATCAGCCTTTCGATCTGCTGCCCCCGGAAAAATCCCAACACATCATTGATCGCCATAATGAAACTTCCAAAGCGCTCGGTATGTTCATCGTTGAACTTATTGCTCGCCGCCTGCTACAGGTAAAAGCGGAGGCAATAACCCTTTCAACCCTCGTGCGGCTGGACGACGATATCGTAACCAGAATGTTGCGCACGGATTACCCTAAACAACTGGATTTCGACATCAAACGGCTCGGGCTGAATGCTGGCGGTCTCTTGATTGGTGCAATCGAGACCACTGCACAGGCGGTTGCCCAGATCATCCAGTATCTGATGGAACGTCCGGAATGGCTGGGCAAGGCGAAGACTGCCGCGCTAAAGGATAAGCCCGCCGAATTCGATGGCATCGTCTGGGAGGCTCTGCGCTTCGTCCCGATTACTCCCTATTTGTTTCGCACCACCGCGAGCGATTACACCGCGGCCAAGGGTACCGGACATGCCACCGTCCTTCGCGAGGGCACTCATGTTTTACCGGTTACCCTGTCGGCAATGTTTGATGAGCGGGCGTTTGAATCACCGGACGAATTTATGCCGCAACGCAATTGGTACAATTATTTCCATTTCGGTTTTGGTAGTCATGAATGCCTGGGACGCTACGTTGGAATGGTCATGATTCCCGAAATGGTGCGTCAGGTCTTGAATCGGCAAAATATCAAGGCCAATGCACCGATCGACTACAAGTCCGGCCCCTTCCCGGAACAATACGACCTTTCCTGGACCTGACAAGCTGTCGGATTTGAAGGAAATCGGCTGTAAAAATGTCTGGCCCGGACATATTTCGTCGCTTTTTCCAGCCCACAGGCTGCCAGCAATAGAGGGCTTGAATAAGCTCCCGGAATGGGTTGCCGGCAAATGAGGAACGATTGCCAGATTTTGGGATTACCTGGCACCCGCCTCCTTGAGGAGTTTCTCGACGTCCTGGTGGCGATACTTCGATGCCAGCATCAGCGCTGTGGCGCCATTACCCGCCTTGGCGTTCACATCGGCCTTGCCTGAGAGCAGTGTTTGTACCACGCCTGTATGACCGATCTGCGAGGCCAGCATCAACGCGGTCGCACCGTTGTCCAACCGGGCATTCACATCGGCCCCGGCGGCAAGCAGCATTTGTACTATCCGACGATGCCCTTCTTGCGAAGCCTGCATCAACACCGTGACGCCATCGCCCCTCCTGGCATTCACATCAGCTTTGGCGGCAAGCAATTCTCTCACTACCTCTCCGTGGCCTTTCTGCGACGCCTGCATCAATGCGGTGGTGCCGTTACTTGTCTTGGCGTTGATGTCTGCTTTGGCTTCTATCAATACTTGCACCACCTCTTCATAGCCATTCTGCGATGCTGCTATCAATGCGGTAACACCATTATCCGCCTTGGCGTTCACATTGGCTTTGGTCGCGAGCAGCGTCTTGACCCGAGAAACATTACCGTTTCCGGCAGCAGCGATGAGTTCGCTATCGCCCATGTTTGCCCACGTACCCGGTGAAGCGCAGAGTAAGAGCATGCTCAAAACATGCCTATATTTCTGCAACCCGATCATTTCAATTCTCCTTTCCATGACATGTTCCTGATTCCGGTTCATATAGAGCAACGACAACGTTTTAGCTTCGTGTCGGCTTAGCATATGCTACGTGCACCCCTTTTAACGCGAACCATCTCAGATTACGTTGATCAAACTTCAAGTTCAAGCAGTAATACGCTACCAGCCTGCCGGTTTTAAAGATCGAGGCGAGAAAATTGACAGCGCGAAGACAGATCCCGACGATTTTGAAGGCCGATAGTTGTTCCATTGGTCTTTATGGGCCGAAAGCGGCAAAATACAGACCCGTCCGATGGTTTCACAGTTGGCCTTTGCCGTCGATTTCCTTTAAGTCCGGCAGGCTGCTAGACTTATCTAATCTAATACACGTTCAAAGTCATGTATTACCGTTTTCGGGAGACTCGATGCGAAAAATCCTGTTATCACTATTCCTGTTATCCGTAGCTTCAGCAGCCGGCGCGGCCGAGAACAACATACGTCCCGGATTATGGGAAGTCACGACAACGTCGATGTTGTTGGCCTTGGTGCCCCAGATTCCGCCGGATCAAATGCAACAATTGACAAGCCTGGCCAAGCAATATGGATTGGACATGCCGCAGATCCAGAATGGAGCGGCAACATCCAGAGTCTGCATCACCCAGCAAATGGCGGACGAAAAAATTCCTTCCTATTTTCATCAAAATCAAATCGGATGCAGTTTTAAAAACGCGGTTCGAACAGAAAATAGCTACGCGATGGATCTCGTCTGTATAAATCCTCAATTAAAGGGCAATGGAAGAGCTGAGGGCACGTTTACGACTCCCGAGAACTTCTCGGGATGGACGATATTCAAGGGTACTGTACAAGATCGTCCTATCAATGAGCACGCCGATACGAGTGGCCGATGGATCAGTGCAAGCTGTGATACGGTGAAGCCACCCCACTGATTTCTGTCCATAGCCGTTCCTTCGCTCCTCAGGTCATAGCGGCCACAACATAATCATTAACTTGTAGTGGTTTCTCCTATCGCCTTGAGCAATTTCTCGTGGATACCGCCGAAACCACCGTTGCTCATGATGAGAACACGGTCGCCAGGACGAACCGCAGCCACGATGGCTGCGATTAGCTGCTCCAGATTGTCATGGCTCACCGCCCGGCTGCCCATGCCGCTCAATGTCTCTTTCGCGTTCCAGCCGAGATTGGCCGTATAGCAAAACACCAGATCAGCCACCGCAAGGCTATCCGCCAAGCTGTTTTTCCATATACCCATTTTCATGGTGTTGGAACGGGGCTCCAGCACAGCGATGATGCGTGCGCCGCCGGTGTTGCGTAAGCCTTCGAGAGTCGTTCGGATGGCAGTGGGATGATGCGCAAAATCATCGTATACCGTAATGCCATTGATTTCGCCGCGCACTTCCATGCGGCGCTTCACGTTTTTGAATTGCATCAGCGCGGCGATAGCGATGCTGACCGGCACGCCGGCATGGCGAGCCGCAGCCAGCGCAGCCAGCGCATTCATGCGGTTGTGTTCTCCCAGCAACTCCCAATACAATATTCCCTGGACTTCGCCCATGAAATGGATTGCAGCCCCGCCATCGGCCAGGATATTCGCCTGCCAGCCATCGGCTATTCCTACTCGTTCCACCGGCGTCCAGCATCCTTTGGTCAACACACGTTCCAGGCTTCCCTCTTTCCCATTGCTGACGATAAGACCATTACCAGGAATTACGCGTACAAAATAGTGAAACTGCTGTTCGATTGCCGCAAGGTCCGCAAATATATCGGCGTGATCGAATTCCAGGTTATTGAGAATCGCGGTTCTGGGGCGGAAGTGAATAAACTTGGAACGCTTGTCGAAAAAAGCGGTGTCATATTCATCCGCTTCGATGACAAAAAAGGGCGAACCGCCCAGTCTGGCCGACAACCCGAAGTTCCGTGGTATGCCTCCAATCAGGAACCCCGGTTTCATGCCGGCGTATTCGAGTATCCACGCCAGCATCGAACTGGTCGTGGTCTTGCCGTGAGTCCCCGCGACCGCCAGAACCCATTTGTCGCGCAATATATTTTCAGATAGCCATTGCGGACCGGAAATATAGGGAAGGTTGCGGTTGAGGATCTCCTCAATCAGCGGATTGCCGCGAGTTACCACATTCCCGATTACGAACAAGTCAGGATTCAGCCGGATTTGTTCGGGGGAAAATCCCTCTATCAGCGCTATCCCCTGGGCCTCCAATTGCGTACTCATGGGTGGATAAACGCCAGCGTCGCAGCCGCTCACCTCATGACCCGCTTCGCGTGCGATTGCCGCGACGCCACCCATGAATGTGCCACAGATGCCGAGAATATGAATATGCAAGGCTCAACTCCTGAATATGAATAAACGATAGCGGCTTTGGCGCAAAGCAAAGTTGCGGTCTTTACCAGCTATTGCACAAGGAAATGGCCAATGAGGGCCTAAATTCCTGGCATAACCGGAAGAACTGTGCCAGACCCGGGAGCGGGCTCACCCAAAAGATGAGCATCAAATATCAAATAAATTCTTTACGAAATCATAATTCTAGACTGAAAAATGAGCGATCAACACCGGCTTTTAGGTGAAAGCAACCCTCGCGAAATCGCGCATTCCACCCCTTCCGGCCAGCGGATCTAACTGAGCAAGTCCGCCATGGAGCGCGATGTCGGGGGACCTGTTAAGAGATTCCTTCGCGTCCGCACGCAAGCATGCGATAGGTTGTCCTTCATTTTTTGTTACACTTACGGTTTTGCTCTCGTTAATTTATCATCAAGGTCCACCAAGCAACTGGGCCTAATGCGGAGCGTTCTCGATTTTCCTAACCCGACCCCACCAGGCTAAGTGTTGTCGCGCCCTCATACCTATGATGCGAGACTTATAAATCCGGAAATGGTAGCTCATCCGTGTCAAGATGCCGTTTCAGGATGAATATTCACACATGAAATCGCGTCTCTCCCGCTCCATCCGCTGGTCTGCCTGTTTATTCTGCCTTGTATTCAATGCACATGCCGACACGCCACCTTCAACATCGAAAAACAGGAGTGAACGGACAGACCCCGCCGCCAAGGCAGAAACCAAGAATAACAAACCTGTATTCATCGATGCGGAACGCATACAAGGTCATCATGAATATGAAATCGAGGCTAGGGGCGATACCGAGTTGCGTCGCGGCCCTGTTGTCTCAGCCGATCAAAATAACGTACCCGTCAAACAGTCCGGCAATGCGCCGGACAGTGCCCCATTGCAGCCGCAGCAGAACTATACACTATCGCCGGCCGCAAAAGATGGACCCGCTTCAGGATTGCCTGTTACCGCTGCGGAAAGCAAAGACGATGCGTCTGTATTGGCTGGGGTCGAGCACTTGCCAGGACATCTTGAACGGGAGGGAGAGGCTCAACTGCGTAGTGGTGCCCAAGGCGGCCAAACCGGACCGGTGCCTACCCCATCGGCGCCGGCCCCCGCGTTAAAAGATGGAAGCAGGCTGGCAATGCCGGGCGCGGGGACAGAACCCGGTAAAAATAAGCCCGTAACCATCGGGACCGAGCAAATTTGGGGACACCTTGAGCAGGAAGGCGATACCCGGCTGCGTCTGGGTGGCGCGGTGGCGCCGGGCGATGAGCCCCGATTGGTGGCATTGAAAGATGGAAGTGCATTGACTGCTCCATCCACCAAGCCGAAAAAGAAGGAAGCTAGACCTGTGTTTGTTTCGGCGGATCGCCTGGAGGGTCACACCGGACAAGAGATTGATGCAATCGGGAAGGCTGAACTGTTTAACGGCGACCAGTTTATCTCTGCGGATCGAATGAAATACCATCAGGATACGGATATAGCCGAGGCCCAAGGCGGTGTACGTGTCGAACAACGCGGAGATATATTGGAGGGCTCACAGCTCAAGTTCAATCTGGTGGATAAAACCGGGCAATTAAGCGATCCCAACTATCGTTTAAAAGATGCAAGCAGCCGGGGCAACGCCAATATGCTGCTGTTTGAAGGCGAGGATCGATACCGGCTTCGGCAAGCGACCTATACAACATGTCCGGCTGGAGATGATGATTGGTATTTGCAAGTTGACGATGTCGAAATCGACAACGCAAAGAAAGTGGGTACCGCCCGGAAAGTGAAACTGACATTCAAGGATACCCCAATCCTGTATACGCCCTGGATGAATTTCTCATTCAGCGGGAAACGCAAGACCGGGCTTCTTGCCCCCTTGTACGGTTACAATGTCCGGACAGGTGTAGAACTGACGGTCCCGTTTTACTGGAACATCGCACCCAACGTTGATGCAACAATCTCTACGCGCGCGATGTCGAAGCGTGGTGTCGCGTTGAACAGCGAGTTCCGCTATCTGGGAACCACGTTAAATGGCAACTTGATTGCCGAGGTATTGCCAACCGACCTTGATACCAAAGAAACCCGCTATCGGGTGTCGTTTGGACATAATCAGACCTTCGGTCAACATTGGTTCACCCGCCTGGACTACAACAGGGTATCCGACGACACCTATTTCCGTGATCTCGGTAATACCATGAATCTGACCTCCCGAACCAATCTATTGCAACAGGGTCTTGTCGCCTACAATCGTAATCTGGGAGACAACGGGACGCTGAATATCACTTCAGTCGTGCAGCAATTTCAGACTATCCAGGATCCCCGGAACCCGATTACCCCTCCTTACAAGCGGCTACCGCAAGTTACCCTTACCGCGAATAAGGCCGATGTTCTCGGACTGGATTTCAATCTTGTCAGCAGTTACACGAACTTTTCCCACCCTACTCTGGTAAGTGGTCAACGGGTCACGTTCTTTCCCAACGTCAGCTATCCTATGCGAAGCGCATTTGGTTATATCACTCCGAAGGTTGGCCTGCATCATACGACATATAACCTCGAGTCTCCTGGCTCATCCTCCGGCGTACCACAAGATACGGATCCGTCCCGCACCCTGCCCCTGTTCAGCGTGGATAGCAGCGTCATGTTTGATCGAAAAACGGAATTACGCGGAGAACGGTTTACCCAGACTCTCGAGCCACGGCTCTTTTACGTTTATGTGCCATTCCGTGACCAGAATTCACTACCCAATTTCGATTCCGCCAAGACGGATTTCAGTTTTGCCCAGATCTTGACCGAAAATCGCTTTAGTGGCAGCGACCGTATCAATGACGCAAATCAGCTGACCTTTGCGCTTACATCCCGCCTGATTGAGGCGGACACCGGCAAAGAGCGTTTGCGGCTCGCCATAGGTCATCAACTAAGCTTTATAGATCGCCGCATCACTTTGGACGCGCCTTCGACAATCAACAGAAGACCGGATTTTATTGCCGCGATCTCGGGGTTTATCACCCCAACGATAAGCACCGATACCAGCGTGCAATTTGACCACAGCAGGCTGATGGCTGACGTGGTGCGTTCAGGCTTGAGCTATCGCCCCGAACCTGGCAGGGTAATAAATTTTGGCTACCGGTTTACCCGCGATGTGTTGCACCAGGTCGACGCGTCGTCACAATGGCGATGGTCGGAACGATGGCAAACTGTGGCACGGCTGAATTACTCGGTACTGGATCAGAAGATTCTGGAAGGGCTGGCGGGACTTGAGTATAATGCCTGCTGCTGGTCATTGCGGTTCGTGGTCCAGCATCTGACTCTTGCCACGCAGAAAACAACGACTGCGGCATTTTTGCAACTTGAGTTGAATGGCCTGATGCAAATCGGATCAAACCCGCTACAGGTATTGCAGCGTAGCATTCCTGGATACACCAGGACCGGCAGCCAAGGGAGTGGCACAGTGGAGGGGCCATAGCCCGGATAATAAATTGCGAAGGCTCGCGGATTGCCATGATTTCCTTACTCTGCAATCTTTGAACTTAAATCGGCAGTGGACTGCTCGTTCTCCAGTTTAGCGCTATGATCCATAAAGGCTTCTTGCGCCACTTGACCTTCACCTTCATGGTGAGTACGCTACAATCACCAGATTTTGGTTGATACGCTTATTCGCATGGGCACGAAATTTTTGTTACGCCCCCCTGTTCTGCTGGCTATGTTCACGGCCGGGATCGCTATTGCTCAACAACCGGCCTATTCCAGCGGTATTCAATCTATAGACCATATCGTCGCGGTTGTGAACGAGAATGTCATTACACGCAACGAACTGGATGAGATGCTTAAAGCCGCCGTTAAACAATTAGAGAAACAGGGTATGCAGGCACCCTCGCGGGCGGTAATGGAAAAGCAGATGCTGGAGCGCATCATCGTCAATCGCGTACAACTGCAACTCGCGAAAGAAACGGGCCTGACCGTCAGCGATACCGAACTCGACCAGACTATCCGCCGCATCGCCCAGGAGAACAAGCTGTCATTGTCGGAATTTCACAGCGCGCTTGAGGAGGATGGGATCAGCTTCAACAAATTCCGTAATGAAATTCGCGACGAAATTATCTTGGTACGGCTGAAAGAACGCGAGGTAAACAATCGGATAAGCGTAACCGAAGGTGAGGTGGACAATTTTTTGCATACGCAGGAAAACTCGGCAGACAGCAGCGAATACCGCATCGCCCATATTCTGATCCAGTTACCGGAGCAGGCGGATGCCATAAAAATCGAGGCTATGCGGCAGCGAGCAGAAGCGGCTCTGACTCAATTGAAGGATGGCGTCGAGTTTGCCAAGGTGGCCGCCGAATTCTCCGATGCAAGCGACGCCATGCAAGGCGGCTTGCTGGATTGGCGCCCCGCCAGCCAGCTGACCAAGAGATTCGCCGATTACGTGACCCCAATGAAACCCGGTGAATTATCTTCGATAATCCAGAGCCCGAACGGCTTTCATATCCTCAAGCTGGTCGACCGGCGCAATCAAAACGAAGCCATAACGATGGTGGACCAGACTCATGCTCGCCATATTCTTATCAAAATCAATGAGCTTACGTCCGAAGGCGATGCCCGGCGCCGAATAACGGACCTGAAAGAGCGTCTGGACAACGGTGGTAAATTTGATGAACTGGCGAAACTGCACTCTGAAGATGCGAGTGCTGCATCAGGAGGCGATTTGGGCTGGGTCTCGCCGGGTGACACCGTACCGGAGTTCGAGCACGCCATGAGCGCACTTAAGGACGGAGAAATCAGCGGACCGGTACAGTCCCCATTCGGCTGGCACCTGATTCAGGTAATTGAACGCCGTTCCCAGGACATGAGCAAGGAACGGCAGCGGCAAACGGCGCGCCAGGCAATCCGTGCGCGTAAAGCCGACTCGGCTTTCCAGGACTGGCTGCAACGATTGCGTGATCGGGCTTACGTCGAATACAGGCTGGAGGAAGGCTAATATCGAAACGCTGTTATCAAACGCGTTCGATAGCATAAGTGAAGAAAATGACTTCCTTCCGGTAGTGCCATGATCTCTCCTGGAATTTCCGTAACGCCCAAGCTGGCCCTCACCGCAGGTGAGCCTGCCGGAATCGGTCCAGATTTGTGTGTACAAATCGCTCAGCGGAATCTGCCATGCGGGCTGATCGTTATCGCCGACCGTGAGTTGTTGCGAGAGCGCGCCCGGTTGTTACGGCTTCCACTGGAAATAATAAACTACTCCCCGCTCAGCAGCACCGAACACAGAATCGGCTGCTTGCAGGTACTGCACATACCACTGGCTGTACCGGCGACTCCTGGAAAACTTGATCCAGCCAATGCGCGCTATGTTCTGGAAACGTTGGAGCATGCCGTTGATAGGTGCATGAATCGTGAATTCGATGCGATGGTAACCGCGCCGGTACATAAAGGTATCATTAATGACGCCGGTATCGCGTTCACCGGTCACACGGAATATCTTGCCCAGCTCACGAACAGCCGGGTAGTCATGATGCTGGCAGGCGGCGGCATGCGGGTAACGCTGGCCACCACTCATCTACCGCTAAAGGACGTCGCGGCGGCCATCACCCGCGAAATACTGGAGCAAAAACTGCGGATTATTCATCACGACTTGATCACACGCTTCGCCGTCGAGAGGCCCCGCATCGCCGTGGCGGGACTGAACCCTCATGCGGGTGAATCAGGCCATCTTGGAAGAGAGGAAATAGACATCATCATTCCTTTGCTGGAAGAACTGCGTGACGAAGGCATGAATTTAATTGGCCCGCTACCCGCCGACACGCTATTCAATCCTTCACACCTGAAGAATTACGATTGTGTATTCGCCATGTATCACGATCAGGGACTGCCGGTGCTAAAACATGCCAGCTTTGGCACAGGCGTGAACATTACATTGGGGCTTCCTATTATCCGCACATCGGTAGATCATGGCACTGCCCTGGATTTGGCGGCAACCGGCCGGGCCGATCCCGGCAGTTTACTGGTGGCAATTGATATGGCTATGATGCTGGCCGGAAATCGGAAGTAGTTCAGGAAAAATTGGTGCTTTACCATAAATACCAAACCGGATTCCCGCGACACCGGTTGCCAGACAGGATTCATGCAGCACATTCCCCGTAAGCGTTTCGGCCAGAATTTCTTGATTGATCGCCCAATCATCGCGGATATCGTTCGTGCCATCCATCCGGGCAAAGACGATCTTCTAGTGGAGATCGGGCCTGGGTTAGGGGCCCTGACGCGTCCTCTGCTACAATCGCTCGATCATTTGCAAGTGGTGGAGATCGATCGTAATATCGTCGAACGCCTGCACCGGGAATTTTTGGAAGAGCGTCTGACAATACATTCGGCCGATGCGCTGGAATTCGACTTTTCCGTGCTTGGAAAGAATCTTCGGGTGGTGGGTAACCTGCCCTACAATATCTCCACGCCACTCCTGTTTCATTTGGCTCGATTCGCAGACGGTATCCGCGATATGCATTTCATGCTGCAAAAGGAAGTGGTGGCGCGCATGGTGGCTCAACCCTCCACTCCGGACTACGGACGGCTTTCGGTCATGTTGCAATGCCGCTTCGAAATGGAACAACTCTTCATCGTCCCCCCAGAATGCTTCCATCCCGCGCCAAAAGTAGAGTCGGCGGTTGTGCGCATGATTCCGCGCAGGCAACCGTTAATTGAAGCTCACAAGGAAAGCATATTTGCTGGAATTGTCTCCGCCGCGTTTTCGCAACGGCGTAAGACGTTGCGCAACACATTGCACGGGTATCTCAAACCAGAAGACTTCACGGCACTGGGAGTCGACCCGGGAAAGCGGGCGGAGAATTTATCGGTGACACAGTTTGTCGCGATTGCGGATTACCTAAGTGGACGGCAAGCTTCTGCCGTAATACAAGATAACCCATAGACTTTCAGTAGAAATATATCGGCTCTCATTCGGAATATGAAGAGCGATTTCTTATTTATTTAATATTCCGGTCATGAGCCTGAGTATAATTCAAAAAAAGAGGCAGAAAATGAAGACACTCCTTCTTCAGCCATCATCATGAAACTTTCGCCCCTTGCATTCACCTTTACGGTCTTGTTGACCTACAGCCTGGCGCAGTCAGCCAATGCGACTATCTATTGGTTTACCGACGAAAATGGTGTCGCACATTTCAGCAATGTACCCACGGATAAACGTTACGTTCCGTTTACGTCGACCAACGACGCCGTTGCCAAGAAAACAATTCCCGGCACACGTGACAGGCGGCCTGATACGCCGGCCAAGGTTCAGTATGGCGCCATCATCGAAGAAATTGCCAGGATTTACGCCCTGGAAAGTGCGCTGATACATGCCGTGGTTTCCGCGGAATCCGCTTACAACGCCACGGCAGTGTCAAAAAAAGGCGCGGCGGGCCTGATGCAGCTCATGCCGGATACCGCGCGGCGATATGGCGCCACCGACCGTTTCGATCCCGTACAGAATCTTCATGCCGGTACCCGATATCTGAGTGACCTGCTGAGAATGTTCAATGGCAACGTAAGCCTGGCACTGGCTGCTTACAATGCAGGGGAGAACAATGTCGTTAAATATGGAAACCAGATTCCGCCGTTCCAAGAGACCCGGATGTATGTGCCAAAAGTACTGGATCTTTATCGCAAATATCAGGTCAGCATGAAGCTGCCCCCGGTACGACGAGGAATCTGAAAAAACTAGCGACTAACGAAGATACTGCGAATAAGAAAGCTATCGAAGACAGACACGGTTTTTCTCACCCAAATAACCCGGAATAATGGGTCTTCGACTTAGGCAGTCATATCATTCGAGATTGCTCTTATTTCTTCGGCATATACAGGTCAGTAATCGACCCTTCCGCAATTTCGGCCGCAAAAAATACGGTCTCAGACAAGGTTGGATGGGGGTGGATGGTGAGTCCAATGTCTTCCATATCCGCGCCCATTTCAAGCCCCAGCACTGTTTCGGCGATCAGCTCGCCGGCGTTCACCCCTACGATGCCCGCACCAAGAATACGGCGGCTCTTTTTGTCCAGTAGCAGTTTGGTCAACCCTTCGTCGCGCGCCATTGCGATCGCGCGGCCACTTGCCGCCCAGGGAAACACCGCTCTTTCGTACTCGATGCCTTGTTTGCCAGCTTCGGTTTCGGTCAAGCCCATCCAGGCGATTTCCGGGTCGGTGTAAGCCACAGAGGGAATGGCGCGGGCATCAAATGCCGCTTCTGTGGTATGGTCTCCGCCCGCAATGATTTCCGCGGCGAGCTTGCCTTCATGCGATGCCTTGTGAGCGAGCATAGGCTCGCCGCAAATATCACCGATGGCAAAAATATGTGGAACATTGGTGCGCAGCTGTTTATTTACCGGAATGTACCCACGTTCATCGATATTGACGCCGGTGTTCTCCACGCCGATATCGCGGCCGTTGGGGCGGCGCCCCACCGCCATCAAAATGCGGTCGTAGAGCTGCGGTTCAGGTGCGGGGACGGTATCGGATGCGCTTTCAAATGTAACTCTCAAGCCATTCTCCTGCCCCTCGATCCCTGTAACCTTGGTTTTTAGGTAAATCGCTTCGTAGCGTTTCTGTATACGCCGGTGCAGAGGCTTGACGAGATCCGCATCTGCGCCGGGGATCAATTGATCCATCAACTCCACTACGCTGATTTTGCACCCGAGTGCGTCATAAACGGTCGCCATTTCCAGGCCGATAATGCCCCCGCCAATGATAAGCATACGTTTGGGAATATCGTCCAGTTTCAACGCACCGGTTGAATCCATGAGTCGCGGATCATCATAGGGAAAGCCGGGAATGCGTGCCACGCTTGAGCCTGCGGCGATGATGCAGTACTCGAAAGATACGGTTCTCAGGCCATCAGGCGTTTCCACCTGAATCATATTCGGAGAAACGAACTTACCCGTTCCTTGCACCACTCGCACCTTGCGCTGCTTCGCCAATCCAGTCAGTCCCTTGGTAAGTTTGGCGACGACAGATTCTTTCCATGCCCGCAACTTATTGAGTTCTATGGCGGGCTTGCCGAAAACAATGCCTTGGTGCCCTGTTTCTTCTGCTTCGGTGATGACTTTCGCCACATGCAGAAGTGCCTTGGAGGGGATGCAGCCGACATTGAGGCATACACCGCCGAGCGTGGGGTAACGCTCGATCATGACGACTTTTTTACCGAGATCGGCGGCGCGAAACGCGGCGGTATAGCCGCCCGGTCCCGCACCCAGTACCACGATATCGGCATGAATATCGCCCTGTGGAATATCGCGAGATCCGGCCGGCGTGGATTCTGAATTTACCTTGGCAGACGAGTCTGGCGACATCCCGGCCTTCTTCGGTTCGGACGCCGATGATGGAACAGGCGTCTCAATCGGCTCAGCCGACGAAGCTGGCTTGGCCGGTTCAGCCGCTGTTTCCAATACAAGTATGATCGTCCCCTCCGACACTTTATCGCCGATCTTGACTTTAATCTCCTTCACGATGCCCGCCTGAGGCGCGGGAATCTCCATCGTCGCCTTGTCGGTTTCCAGCGTGATAAGCGATGTTTCCTTTTCCACCGTATCACCCGGCTTCACCAGCAGTTCGATAACGGGAACGTCCGTGAAGTCCCCGATATCAGGGATTTTTATTTCGATCAACTGAGTCATGACAAACTTTATATAAGGAAAAAATCCGAGCTCTCTTAATTTCTCGTGGCTCTCTTTGTTGGAAATATTGTTGCCTGATTCATTTATTGTCTGATGTGTCCATCGCCCAGTACGATGAATTTCTGGCTGGTCAGCCCTTCCAATCCCACCGGGCCACGCGCATGAATCTTGTCGGTGGAGATGCCGATTTCTGCACCCAGGCCGTATTCAAACCCATCGGCGAAGCGGGTAGATGCGTTTACCATCACTGAGCTGGAATCGACCTCGCGCAGGAAACGGCGGGCGCGGCTATAATCCTCGGTAATGATTGAATCAGTATGCTGCGAGCCATAAACGGCAATGTGTTCGATGGCCTGATCCAGTCCACTTACCACTCGCACACTCAGAATCGGCGCAAGATACTCGGTGTGCCAATCCTCTTCCACCGCTTCATTCATTTGCGCGATGATGGCGCGAGATGGTGCATCACCACGCAGCTCCACTCCTTTATCTAGATAGATTTTGCACAGAGGAGGTAGCACCTCCCTGGCAATAGCTTCATGCACCAGCAGCGTTTCCATAGTATTGCAGGTTCCGTAACGCTGTGTCTTGGCGTTGTCGGCAATGCGGATAGCCTTATCCAGATCGGCTCCCTCGTCTATATAAACGTGGCATATACCGTGCAGATGCTTGATGACCGGAATACGTGCTTCATCGGAAATACGCTCGATCAACCCCTTGCCGCCACGCGGTACGATCACGTCAACGAACTCTTTCATGGTGATGAGTTCCCCCACAGCCGCCCGATCAGTGGTTTCGATCACCTGAATCGCGGTCTCAGGCAGCCCGGCGGCTTTCAATCCTTCCTTTACGCAAGCCGCGATGGCCTGGTTACTATGAATCGCTTCCGACCCACCGCGCAGTATGGCCGCGTTACCTGCCTTAAGGCATAATCCCGCAGCGTCGGCCGTAACGTTGGGACGCGCTTCGTAAATGATCCCCACCACCCCAAGGGGTACGCGCATTTTCCCTACCTGTATGCCAGCGGGGCGGAAACTCAGATCGCTGATTTCCCCGATTGGATCCGCCAGCGCGGCAATTTGCAGCAGACCTTCCGCCATGCCGGCAATACCTTTCGAAGTCAGTGTCAAACGATCAATCAGTGCCGTATCCAGCCCTCTTATTTTTGCGTTTTCCACATCCTTTGCGTTCGCGGCCAACAGCTCCTGCTCATCGCGCTGGATGGCCATCGCCATGATGGCGAGAGCCTGGTTTTTAGAGGCGGTCTCCGCTCTGGCGACGAGGCGCGATGCGCTACGAGCCTCGCGTCCTATTGATTGCATGTAAGTTTTAATGTCTATGATATCCATATCTCACTTCCGCTTAGACAATGAATTGACTCACTCGTAACTGATCCAACAATGATGGACGCTGTCACCGCTTGCCAGCCGCCAAACGCAATCCCAGTTGCAGCAATTCATCCCATGCGTCACCTTGCGCCACACCTTTGCTGATCCTATCTATTTTCGCGGTATGCAACAAGGCCTGCACCAATTGCTTCATATTGAGACGACTGACTGCGCTTTCCACAATTTTCTGTTGATCTCCCCCCCATACCCTGGCTTGATTCATCAGTTGCATGAGTGGCCTGCCTGAATCCCGTCCTTCAAGAATGACAATCAGCGAGCGAATCTGGCCCGCGAGTGTAGCAACAATAAACGGCAATGCCGTACCCTCGCCCTGCAAGCCTTCCAATATCCGGGTATACCGGACGGTATCCGCCGCCATCATCGCATTGGACAGTTTGAAAACATCGTAACGCGCCACATCCAGCACCGCATCCTTCACCTGATTGAAAGATAGCATGCCCACCGGGTAGAGCAGCGCGAGTTTCTTGAGTTCCTGGTGGGCCGCGAGCAGGTTGCCTTCCACTTTGCCGGCAAGAAATTGTAATGTCTCGGGTTCGGCACTTTGCTCCTGCATTTCAAGCCGTTGACCAATCCATGCGGGCAAGCGGCCACGCTCCACCGGGGAAACCGGAATCATTACACTCGATTTCTCAAGCGCCTGAAACCATTTTGCAGCAGAACCCTGCTTGTCAATTCTAGGCAGGGTAACAAGCGTGACAGTGTCGGGTGGCAGCGAATGGCAATATGCTTCTATAGTCGCGCTACCTTGAATTCCTGGTTTGCCGGACGGAATACGTATATCCATTATACGTCGTTCCCCGAACAGTGAAAGACTACTGCTGCTCTGCCGCAAGTCAGCCCAATTGAAGTGATGATCTATCGTGAAAATCTCACGCTCACCATAGCCGGCCTGACGCGCCCTGGTACGAATTAAATCGGCTGCTTCAATGGACAGCAGCAGCTCATCGCCAAATACCGTATAAAGCGGCGCAAGCTGTTTCTGAAGATGCCGGGAAAGCTGCTCGGGGCTAATACGCATGGCTTTAAGCTATTATCCTAGAATCCGCTGGTTGGCCGCTCATTTTCCGGGATAATACTTTGATCCATATAGATTTCTTGCGCAACCCGATTCTCACTTTTTGCGTGGGTCCGCTACGAGGCGGATTGCACCGTTTCCAGGTCTTCACCTGAACCCGCGATTGAACCGCATTGCCGGATTCAGGAGGATTTGGCGGGTGCTACTTTCACCGCCTCCAGTCGCCGCAAGATTTGCTCCGCGGAGTCACTTTGCATTTCTCGGACGAGCATTGCCTCCTCTCCCTCCTTTGCCACGACCTGCGCATCGGTATAGGGAATAATGCGACGCAGGGCAATCTCATTGGTGGGAATGAGATCTACTCCTTTGGCATCATAGAGGCGAAAAGAAACCCGGTATCGCAATTCGAACTCGCGCACCCTTCCGCCTCCCGATACCGACATGATTTGTTTGTCATTCACTACACTGATAATATCCAGCGTAGCTTGCGCGTCTTTTGCCTTTTCAACCACACGCGTGGTGGTACCCGCCTGAATGAGACGCCTAACATCCATGCCAATGGGATGCCCTACGGGAAAAGAAACATAAATGGTTTTAAACGGCAGCGAGGCTTGACCGCGCAACTGAAAACCGCATGCGGTGAGCACGAAACACAATGCAACCAACAAGATATTTTTCATGGTTAAATCCTCACGGGTGACGCTTATATCCTCACACAACGATATTCACGAGCCTGCCCGGCACTAATATCACTTTCTTGACTGTCTTTCCGGCGATGAATTTCTGTACTTGACTACTTTCCAGCGCCATACGTTCAATCGCCTCTCGCTTTGCATCATTGGCAATACATATCTGACCGCGTAGTTTACCGTTAACTTGCACTACCAGCTCAATTTCATCCTGCACCAAAGCAGTGCTATCGGCTTGCGGCCATGGTTGATCGAGGAGTTCGGTTCCCGGTTTGAGTTCGTGCCACAACGCATGACAGATATGAGGAACGATGGGCGACAGCAGCAATACGATTTTCTCCAGCGATTCCCGCATCAAATCAAGTGCTGCCGGGCTGGAATCTTCCAGTTTTCCGAGAGCATTCATTAATTCCATCACCGCCGCGATGGCGGTATTGAAAGTGTGGCGTCTACCCAGGTCGTCGCTCACTTTGGCAATGGTCTGATGCAACTGAAAACGCAAAGCCTTGAGTTGCCCGTCAACATCGTTACCTCGCGCCGGATTGTCCGTCAGCACTTCTTGTTGCAGGTACTCATACACTTGTTTCCACAACCGTTTCAGAAAGCGGAAAGCACCCTCCATTCCGGTATCCGCCCATTCCAGCGTCTGCTCTGGCGGGCTGGCGAACATCATGAATAGACGGGCGGTATCGGCACCATATTGTTCCACCAGTTTTTGCGGATCAACACCATTATTCCGGGATTTCGACATGGTGCCAATGCCCCCGGATTCAACCGGTTGGCCATCCGCGCGCAGCAGCGCACCGATCGGCTTGCCTTGCTCGTCCGTCTGAATATCCACGTCCGCCGGATTGAAATAGGTGACGCGTCCGGTTTCGGTTTTCCGAAACATGATCTCATTCAGCACCATGCCTTGCGTCAGCAAGTTGGCAAATGGCTCATCAAACTTTACCAGCCCGAGATCACGCATGACTTTGCTCCAGAAGCGGGAGTAGAGAAGATGCAAAATAGCGTGTTCGATGCCACCGATATATTGATCTACAGGCAGCCAGTAATTCACGCGCGCATCGGTCATGGTTTCAGCCATCGCCTTGCCTTGGCCAGTACAGGCATAACGGATGTAGTACCAGGAGGAATCCACGAAAGTATCCATGGTATCCGTTTCCCGGCGTGCGGGTTTGCCGCAGGCCGGGCAGGAACACTCGTAAAATGACGGGGCTTTTGCCAGCGGATTGCCGGCACCATCCGGCACAAGATCCTCCGGAAGCACTACGGGAAGCTGGTCATCCGGAACCGGTACCACGCCGCATGTATCGCAATAAATCAGGGGAATGGGACAGCCCCAGTAACGTTGGCGTGAAATGCCCCAATCGCGCAGGCGATAGTGCACCCGTTTTTCGCCCAGCCCTTTCTGTTCCAGCACTGCCGCTATCGCGTCCACCGCTGCCTGGAATTCAAGGCCGGAAAACTCACCTGAATCAAAGGTCACACCATGTTCTACATACGCCTGCGTGAGGGGGATTGCCAGGTTGCCGTCACTCGGCTTGATCACCGGCCTGATTCGCAGCGAATATTTTGCTGCAAACTCGAAATCGCGTTCGTCATGGGCCGGAACAGCCATTACCGCCCCTTCACCGTAGCCCATCAATACGTAATTAGCGATCCATACCGGCACCTTCGCCTCGGTCAGCGGGTGAATAACAAACAGCCCGGTGTTCATCCCTTTCTTTTCCTGGGTGGCAAGTTCCGCTTCCACGGTGGCGCCGTGCTTGCAAACCTCAATGAATTCGGCAAGTTTTGGATTGCCTCTCGCGGCATATAACGCAACGGGATGCTCGGCCGCGATGGCAACGTAGGTTACGCCAAGCAGTGTATCGGCACGGGTGGTAAAAACTTTCAGCGCCTGTGGCATACCCGAAAGCGTATCGGCAGGAAAGATAACGTCGACACCAAAACTCTTGCCGATCCAGTTGGCCTGCATGGTCTTGACCCGCTCCGGCCAGCCGGGCAGGACACTCAGTGTCTCCAAGAGCTCGTCGGCATAGGCGGTGATTCTCATGTAATACATGGGGATTTCGCGTTTCTCCACCAGCGCCCCGGTGCGCCAGCCGCGCCCATCTATCACCTGCTCGTTGGCAAGCACGGTCTGATCGATAGGGTCCCAATTTACAATACCGGTCTTTCTATAAGCCAATCCTTTTTCCAGCATTCTCAGAAAAAACCACTGATTCCAGCGGTAATAATCCGGTGCACAGGTGGCAAGCTCGCGGTCCCAGTCTATAGCCAGTCCCAGACTCTGCAACTGCTTACGCATGTAAGCGATATTGTCGTATGTCCACCGCGCGGGGGGTACATTATTTTGTATCGCTGCGTTCTCCGCGGGCAGACCGAAAGCATCCCATCCCATGGGTTGCAACACGTTATAACCTTGCATGCGGCGATAGCGCGATAGCACATCGCCAATCGTGTAGTTGCGCACGTGCCCCATGTGCAGCTTGCCGGATGGATACGGAAACATCGACAGGCAGTAATATTTCGGCTTGCCAGCGATCTCAACGGCCTTGAAAGCGGCACTCGTCTCCCAATGCCGCTGGGCATCCTGTTCGATTTGCTGCGGATGATATTTTTCTTGCATAATCCGGCTCGCCATAAAGCTGAGAATTATACCGCGAACAAATACCCCCGGTGCCATCCGTATTGTCTCATTGATGAGGAATTCCGTTCTGCGTCGGCCTCCAGACAGGGTAGCGCTAGGCGCGCCGCCGGAAGTGGCCTGGTCTATTCACCTGAATCCGGGAGCTGGATAGAGTGAATATGCGATTTCTGGGATACAGGGCAAGGCGCAACGACGCGGAATACCGCGACCGTGCAGAACGAGCAGTGTCGATTTGAGCGCGAGGCGGCATGCAGACGCCATGAAAAAATGTTTAGCGGATGACAATTGTCAGCCTGAAGTCCCCGCGCAACAGATCGAAAATGAGGGCATCTTCGCTTGCTTTCAGAACTGCAAGGAGCTCCTGTATCGAGCGTACTTTCCTGCGATTAACTCCGATGATGATGTCTCCCGGCCTGAACCCATGCAGCCAGGCAGGACTATTGGCATCCACCTCGGTCACCAGCACACCTTCAGTTCGCCCGCGACCCGCTTTGAGATTTGCTACTGCCGCACCCGCAAGCTGAGGCACCGCTACCGCCCCGCTACCGGCCAATTCAGGCGGCTTGTCGATCTTTATTTTTACGGTCAGAGGCTTGCCATCTCTTATCAGCCTGAGGTCTATTGTTTCTCCAATCGGCCTCATCCCTACTTTATTGCGCAAATCCACGGCACTGCGCACCGCGCGCCCGTTGATCGCCGTTACCACGTCACGTGGCTTCAACCCCCCCTTTTCCGCAGGCGAGCCGGGGTCAACCGTGCTGATGATGGCGCCTTCGGTGGAGGCCAATCCCAGAGAGGATGCAAGATCGTAGGTGATATCTTCACCGTTCGCGCCCAGCCTGCCGCGGCGCACCTCTCCAAAGCGCACAATCTGATCCAGCACCGACTTGACCATCGCGCTTGGCACCGCGAAACCGATGCCGACGCTGGCACCGGAGGGGCCGATAATGGCCGTGTTGATACCGATCAACTCCCCTTTGAGATTCACCAGTGCGCCGCCGGAGTTGCCCGGATTGATGGATGCATCGGTTTGTATGAAATCCTCGTACCCTTCGATATCAAGTCCGCTTCTGCCCAACGCGCTGACGATACCGGAAGTGACGGTCTGTCCCAGACCAAACGGGTTGCCGATAGCCACAACAAAATCCCCTACCTTAAGCAAATCGGAATCACCGAGGCTCAGAGCCCGCAAATTCTTTGCTTCAATTTTCAGTAAGGCAATATCGGTGCCGGGATCCGTTCCCACCAGCTTCGCCTGAAACTGCCGCCTGTCCTTGAGCGTGACAAGAACCTGCTGGGCATCCTTGACCACATGAAAATTGGTAACGACATACCCTTTAGCCGCATCCACGATCACCCCCGATCCGGCGCTGCGCTCGGGACGGGCTGCCTGATCAGGAAGTTCGAAAAAGCGGCGAAAAAATGGATCGCGAAACAATGGATTGTCTTCGATGGCGGAGCGGGTCTGCACCGAAATATTTACCACGGCCGGCGTCACGTCCTGAAGCAGCGGAGCCAGCGAAGGAACGCTACTCTTGTTATCGAACGGCAGAGCAGAGCGTGTGGGCAACGCTGTCGTTAGCAAAACAAGGAAAACCATTGGGAATATAACGAATCTGAACAATCTCTTCATCGACATGCCGGGCAATTTCATTCAGTCAAATTGAAGTACCGGAATTCAGCTTTTGTTCAAGCTCAGGATTTCCGCCATCGCAGGCTCGAATGTTTCCGGGTCAAACGCCTTATCGCCATCAGCGACAGGTCCGTTTCCCGTTTTAAGCCCGCAAAAATCATAGAGCGTGGGATCAGCCAAATGCGAAGGCTGCACGTTCTGCAATGCCGTAAACATCGTCTCCAGCCTGCCGGGAAATTTCTTATCCCACTGTTGCATCATTTCTTTTACCGCCTGCCGCTGGAGATTTTTTTGAGAGCCGCACAGATTACAGGGAATGATCGGGAAATCTTCAATCTGGGCATAGGTTTCCAGGTCTTTCTCCTTGCAATAGGCAAGCGGACGAATCACGATATGCTGGCCATCATCACTCACCAGCTTGGGCGGCATGGTCTTCAGCTTGCCGCCGTAAAACAGATTGAGGAACAGCGTTTCAAGAATATCGTCGCGATGATGCCCCAGCGCGATTTTTGTCGCTCCCAGTTCGCCTGCAACGCGATACAACACCCCCCGGCGCAAACGCGAGCACAGGCTGCAAGTTGTTTTACCCTCCGCAATGACACGTTTCACCACGCTATAGGTATCTTGTTCGACAATGCGGAAAGGCATGTCAATGCTGGTTAGATAGCCCGGCAATACATGCTCGGGGAAACCGGGCTGCTTTTGGTCCAGATTGACCGCAATCAATTCGAACGGCAATGGCGCGTGGGCCTGCAAGCTGCGCAGGATATCGAGCAACGCATAGCTATCCTTGCCACCCGATAGGCACACCATCACCCGGTCTCCCGCCTCGATCATATTGAAATCGGCAATGGCTGTACCGACAAGGCGCCTCAGCCGTTTGTGCAGCTTATTAATATTATGTTGTTCTTTTCTGGATACGATTTCCATTTTTTTATCTCATCGCTCGAAAGCATTGATTTGCCCGAATATACTAGATGCCATAAAACCCGGACGAGGCCCGGACGATCAGCAGCGCTCTACTTCTGGATCAACTCGCCGCTAGATTTTAAGGAAAATCTTCCGGATAGCAACAGTTTGTTCGGAAATCCTTTCCAAAAGCCGCCTCAGGCACGAAAGAAACGTGCTCCGACAGCTCCTTAGTTACGACTATTGCCCACGAAGTCTGGTGGCACAAACTGGACCTCAACACGCCTCATCAAATGCCGTCATTCATGCCACTTTGATAATTTTCGGGGCAGGCTGATGAAATATCCGGGCTACAAACAACATGACTAAAAGTCAATACGTTACATTTTTTTGTACTTTGTGAATTTCTTGGTTCATGTTTATCCTCTGAACAGGAATTATACGAATCATTTGCCGATAAATATTCAGATTATGAAAGCAACTCATTTCCTAATGCGAATATGTTGTTTTCATTTATGAAAATTTCCCCCTACGATGCAAGTGCAGTTCGGTTACTTCATAAATTTGAAATCAAGGAGTGCTTTTAATGAAATCTAACAAGATCAAATATCTCGCGGCTGTGGTGGCGCTAGCCACTTCAGGCTCTGCTTTTGCCGCATATACGGGTACAACGGGGAATAGCTCGGTATTGTTCAATGCGTATGAGTCCGTGAGCGGTTATACCTTTGCATGGGATACCGGTTTGCGCAAGGATGACATCACCGCATCATCGTCGTTCTCTCACAACCTGGCTGCAGACGCAAACTGGAATTCGTTTCTCTCCGCCGTGGGTGCCTCCCATGTAGCGGATATCAAATGGAACCTGATAGCAGCGGATACCAATTCCGGTTCGCTAGATGGGGACCCTATCAGCTTCCTGACAACGGGAGCCGCTGACGGCGTTCCCAACGGCACGCGTAATGCTCAACTGAATTCCTGGGTTGGCAATGTAAATTCATATATAACTGCAGCAAGCTCGGTAGGCGCGAACGGCGGCCAAGGCGCCATAGACGCCCCGGGGTTTGTGGGGGGAAATACCTACCTGCATCTGAAAGACGGCTCCGCCGACTTTGCATCATATGAAGTTGCGCATGGCTCCAATTGGAATACTAAAGCTAATTTCGATACAACTGCGGGATTAGGAGAGAGCCTGAGTTTTTACGAAATCACAAAAAATGGGACCTCCAATACCGCTATCGTGAATGCGGCGTTATTGGGTACGGTGACACTGAGCAGCGCCGGAGAGCTTAGCGTTTCTCCTGTCCCGGAAGCTGAAACCTGGGCGATGCTTCTGGCCGGTCTGGCTCTGGTGGGCACTATCGCCCGGCGCCGTTCCAACTCCCTGTCCTAGATTTAAAACAACTCACTCCCCGTTTGTAAAAAGCCCGGCACACTTTCGCCGGACGGGGAGTAGCTTTGCCCGAATAATTCCAAAATATTCGGCATTCAACTTATTTTAAAAGGATATTGAAATGAAACAGAAACTGAAACTTTTCGCTGCCTCCCTGGCGCTGGCCTTTACCGGCCAGTCATATGCGGTGGGTCCTACCGTCACGCCGGACCTGATCCTCTACACAGGTGGGGGCGCAGAGCAAAACAATGTGTTTGAGACCATCGCCAAGTCGTTATTCACCCCGGGCACCATAGACTACTACACTGATGATGCGGGCAATGCCAAGGGCAGGTCATTCCGTGCCGTATACGGCAAGCTTGCCGCCGCTGCCGGGTCCCTGCCGGCTGGCTCGAACGTTCTGATTGTCTATCGCTCCCTCGGAGGCGTATTTGCCAACGGCATCGGTCCACTGGTTCGCGGCCAGACCCTGCCTTACTACCGGGTTATCGGCAACGCGACGCTTATCAGCGCCGGCGGCAATCCTTCCTATCGGATCACTAATACCGGCCTGACGGATCCCAAGGCGCCGGATATCGGTCTTGCGAATGAAGAGCTGGCGCTTTTCACCGGTTTAAACCTGCCTTCCGGCGTCTCGCCCGTCACTGCAGCCGAGTTGAGCCATGTTACATCCCAGCCGCTTTATGCCGTCGTGAACGGCATTGCGGTCACCAACAACCTGGCGACGCAGCGGCCCAATGGTTTCAGCAAGGCTGAAATCGCGGCGATCCTTTCAGGCGGTATCCAGGATTGGAGCCAGCTGAGAAATGCGACGGATACCGGAAATCTGCCAGCGGGTCCTGTGGTGGTGATCGACCGGAACTTCGGTTCAGGTGCCAAAGCGGCCGCCAACCAGTACTTCCTGAATAACCCGGGCGGAGCCGCCTTTGGGGGTACCGTAGATCCAATCAATCTGTCGGGTGATTTGGGCGATCCAGTGAATTATAGCGAATACACCGTGCGCACTGAACCTAGCGCCGGCAACGTACCAGGCGTCCTGGACGGCGTATTCGCCAAGGGCCAGCGCGCAATCGGCATCCTCGGCCTGGAAAATATTCCGACCGGAGCCAGCAATTGGCAATTCACGAGCATCGATGGCGCAAGCGTCGGCACCACCACCTTCAACAAGGCACAGGCAATCAGCGGGCGGTACGACTACTTCTATCAGGCTTCCGTCAATACGCGCAAGAATGCGGTGAACGGCCAGCGCTATAACCAGAGTGGCACTGCCTGGGGCGCCGTAACCACCGCCTTCATCAACAAGGCGCTGGATCCGGCCGTGATCACCACCGTTCCCGGCACGATCCTTGATCCCATCACGTTCCCTGAAACGGGGAATGCCGCACTGGATGCCTTCCGCGCCAAAGGTACCCGCTTCGGCAATTCGACCGCTCCACTGCAACTGGTGGAGTAAGAAGGTCACCACGGGGCCCCGCGTTCTGCGGGGTTCTGGTTGGAGCCCTGCGTCCTGCAAGGCGTTTTGGCTTGAGATCCCCACGTTCTGTGGGGATTTTTCGGTTTTTGATCGGTAGAGATGACTGCTAAAACAGCAAATATCCGCCGTGTTTATAACTGGTTGAAAGTGCTTACTTCAGGAATTTTTTTATTCGCGACAATCCCGCCCCACGTTGGATAAAGATTAATCCTGAATTCTGTAATTGATCGTCATTTTCTTGATAGCTTCATGATCCATAATGAATTTTTTATATATGTTGATTTTCGCCGTGTTAGCGATACCGCTACAACTGCCGAATTCTGGTTAAAGGGTTTACCACATGAAATCACCGCGACACAATTTGGCCAAATGCTCCCGTCCCGAGCACTTGCGTCACCGATTAACCACTAGCTTCAAATTGCTGTGGGCGGCCAGCGCGGTGATGCAGGCATGGTCGAATGTAGCTTACGCCATCGACCCGGCGTCATTGCCGACGCCTTGCGCGGGCGGTGCATGCGGCGCTGGCGGCGATCTGCCTTTCGTGGGCCACGGCCAGATAGGTCATGGCGGCATGCCCGAGATCAACGGCCACACCATGACGGTGCACCAGTTAAGCGAACAAGCCATTCTCAACTGGAAAGATTTTAATATCGGCGCCGACAAGGCGGTGGTCTTTGACCAGCCCAGCGTCACCGCGTCTACCCTGAACCGCGTGTGGGGACCGGATGTCAGCACGATTGCCGGACAATTAAGAGCGAACGGTCAAGTTTACCTGATCAACCAGAACGGCGTTCTCTTTGCCAACGGCGCACAGGTCGATGTTGGCGGGTTGGTCGCGTCAACTCTCAATATCAAGGATTCAACTTATCTTGGAGGGTTACTCACGGGCAACACAGGTGTAATAGATAATACATTCCCGGCAGTATTTGAAAGTGGGACAGGTTTCACCGGCAATATCGAAATCAAACCGGGTGCCATTCTCGCTACCGCCAACGGCGGGCGCATTATGCTACTGGCGCCCACGGTCACCAATCAAGGAAAGATCAGCACACCGGACGGGCAGGCCATATTGGGCGCTGGAAAAACCGTCTATCTGGCCGCCAGTAGCGACCCGGCGCTGCGTGGCCTGCTCATCGAGGTGGATGCGGGCGGGCTAACCAATTCAACCGCCAGCAACCAGGGGACAATCACGGCGGAACGCGGCAACATCACCCTGGCGGGGCTGCTGGTGAATCAATCCGGCCGCCTGACTGCAACGACTTCGGTGAATGCCAATGGATCTATTCAACTGTCCGCCGGGGACGTTTCGCGGCGAAACCCATTGGATAGCAGCCTTTCCGCTGGATTTGTCAATGTTGCGGAAAATGGCAGCAACAAACTGTTGCCCAATCAGGGCGGCACTTTAACGTTGTTCCATGGTAGCGTCACCGAGATCATCGCCGATGCGACTGACAAAAAAACCGTCACCGATACTCAGGTTTTCCTACCCTCAGCAGTGTCATTAGTCGGCAAAGAAATAACCCTGCAGGGGAACGCCTCCATTATTGCACCGGGTGGCAACGTAAGCGCATTGGCGGCAGATAATCCTTACGACCGGATTCGCGATCGCAATAACGCTAAGCCGGCACTCATCGAGCCCGACGGCAGTCGCATCTACCTCGACACGGCCAGCCGCATTGATGCTTCCGGTTTGCAAGGCGTGCAGCTCTCCGCCGAACGCAATTTGGTTCAAGTAGAGCTGCGCTCGAACGAGTTGCAGGATGCCCCCTTGCAACGCAACGGCTTTCTGAAAGGCAAAACGGTCACGGTCGATCTCCGCAAAGGCACTCCGCTGGCGGACATCACTCCATTCCGTAATAATCTCAGCCGTGGGGTTTCCGAAAAACTCACGCAGGCCGGCAGTATTTCGCTGGATTCGGGCGGTGATGTGATCACCAAAGATGGCTCCATCCTCGATGTCTCCGGCGGCACCATCCAGTATCAACAGGGACTTGATCGCACCACGACGCTGCTGGGGAGCGATGGGAGAATCTACAATATCGCCGACGCACCCATCGACATCAATTACGTCGGCTTTGCGGACGGATATACCGTCACGTCGGGCAAATGGGGTACCACCACCATCGTGGCGACACCCCGCCCGGTATTGCAGGGATACACGGAAGGACAATCCGCGGGGACGATCTCCGTAAGTACGCCTTGGGCGGCACTGCAAGGGGCGTTGCGGGCGCATGCAACCCCGGGACTGTTGCAGCGCATTGAGGCCGACCTGCCCAAGGGTGGCACGCTGGTGATTGGCGAAGCCAGCCAGGAAGTAAACGGAGGGGAAACCCCGGATTTCCGCGCCCGGAACATTGTACTAAGCCAGTCGGCTCCCAGCCTACCGCAGGGATTCGATTCTGGTACCCCAGCGCCGCCTGAATCCCGGCAAAGCCTGCAGCTATCGACTGATTTGATAAAACAGGGCGGTTTCTCCAGCCTGCACTTGTTCAGCAATGACACGATCACACTCCCTACTGCCGCGGATTTGCGGCTTTCGCCCGGCGGAGCCTTTTCCGCGCTGGCAACCTCGGACATTAATGTAGCCGGCAACATCACTATTCTTTCAGGCGAGGTCAGCCTGAAAAGCCGGGAAGATAGCGTTCACCTGGCTCCGGGCACGCAAATCGACGTGCGCGGTGGATGGGTCAACAACTCTCCGCTTATTTTCGCCACCGCAGATAATGCGCCCCTGTTGCTCGACGGCGGAAAGGTGACTTTGACCGCCCTCAAGAATGTGGTGGTCGGGGCCAGCAGCCAGATCGATGTATCCGGCGGCGGATGGGTGGATAGTAATAACAAACTGACTGCGGGAAAGGGCGGAAACATCCAGTTGAATTCGACGAGTGTTGATAACGCCGGCAATATGCTGGGCACGGTTGAAATGCAGGGAAGACTGCTGGGTTATGGACTATTCGACGGCGGCACGCTCGCCGTCACTGCCCCCACGGTCAGGATAGGCGGAGCGCCTTCAGGAAACACCGGGGAATACTGGGTCGATCCGGCCGCCTTCCGCCAAGGCGGCTTTGCGTCGTATAGCCTGACTGGTGTAAACAACCTGGAGATTGTGGCCGGTACGCAGATCCGCCCGCAAATGCAGAACTGGATACCGGACGCGAGCTACCTGATCAGGCCGACTGGAACCGCCATGTCGGCTTTCAGCCGCATCGGTACGCTGGATGAGTTGTTCCGCAGCCCGGTTAGCCTGACGCTGGCATCGACCAGCGCCCTGAGCCGGCTGGGGCTGGGCAACCTGACCATGGGGACGGGCGCATCCATCATCACAGACCCCGGCGCTTCGGTATCGCTTTCAGCCCGCGAAAATCTAAAGGTATTGGGTACCATCGATGCGCCGGCGGGTCATATCAGCCTGCGGGTCGCACCAGGAGTGATCGTCGGATCCGATGACGTTGCCGGAGGTGAAGGATTCGTAATCAATCAGCATCTTCTGCTGGGCAGTAGTGCTAGGCTACAGACAGGCAGTGTGGCACAGATCCGGAAGGATAGTGCGGACGGCCTACGTAAGGGCAGGATGCTGGACGCGGGCAGCGTAATCTTAAGCGCGAATAAAGGCGATCTGATTCTAGAGTCCGGATCATTGATCGATGTTTCCGGAGCCAGGGGCGAGATAGATCAGTTCACTACCACAGGCGTGCAAACCATCGCCATTGCCGGAGCGGGAGGTGAAATCAGCCTGCAGGCACGGGAGGGCATGGCTGTCAACGGTAGTTTGCTTGGTAAAGCAGCACCCGTTCCGGGCAGCGCCGCAGGCAGATTGTTCATCGGGCTGGATTTATACGATCGTTCCCAAAATCCCAATGCTTCGATTAGTGGTAGCATAGTCTTCTTTCCGACCCAGGATCGTATCCTGACCCTCACTTCGGATCCAGCCACGGGCCTGCCGACCTCACCCGCCAATGGCACTGCTCGGATCAGCGCTGGCCAGCTCCATACCGGGGGATTCGACCAGATCGAACTCAAAAGCACGGACGTAATCGCAATCGATGGTAGCGTGGATCTCGGCGCCAAGCGTAGCCTGATACTGGATGCGCCGGTGCTGAGGGGAAATCCGGGCGCATCCGCCAACCTGCAAGCGGCATATGTGGCATTGGGAAATTTCGATGGAAAAAACCAGCCCGGGGCAGGCACGTTGCCGGTACGCGACCCGGCAACTGGCAATGCGACGCTGACAGTCAGCGCCAAGCTGGTGGATATCCGCGGCAACAGCCTACTCGACGGATTTTCCACCGCACGCTATCACAGCGACGGCGATATCCGGTTTTCCTACAGCTTGACCGATTCAACTACCAATTTTACGGGTTCGCTCAAAACCGCCGGTGACCTGATATTCCAGGCGGCTCAGCTTTACCCTGTAACCCGGGCGAATTTCACCCTCAATCCGGAGGGCGCCTATGCGCCTGGTGCGGTAACCTTCTTATCCAATGGCAGCAGCCTGAGTGACACACCGCTTTCAGCGGGCGGCAAGCTTACGGTCAACGCCACTACCATCAACCAGGCCGGGGTAGTGCGTGCGCCGCTGGGGCAGATCGCCTTCAATGCGACCGGCGGCGTCACACTGCAGGATGGCAGCGTGACCTCGGTATCCGGCGATGGCAAGCTAATCCCTTTCGGCAACGTGCAGAATGGAAAATCCTGGGTGTACCAGGTCGACCCGGCAACATCAAACCTCATCTCATCACCGTTAGCGAAGCAAATATCCTTGAATGCGCCCGCCGTGACTATCGCTAGTGGTGCAAGGGCTGATCTTTCCGGCGGCGGCGACCTGTATGCGTATGAATTCGTGGCGGGACCGGGCGGTTCGCAGGATGTACTGGATAGCCGTTATACCGCGGCCATTCTCCCCGCCTTCAGTTCAACCACCTCACCATCGGTATTTGCTCCGCTCGACCATCAGTATCAGATCGGCTCCGGGGTGAGCGTCGGTGACACGGTCTATCTGAGCGGCGTGCCCGGCCTGGCAGCGGGCTATTATGTGCTGCTTCCGGCCCGTTACGCCCTGTTGCCGGGCGCGTACGCGATTTCCACCGTGAAGGGGGTACGGGATATGCCGCTTCCCGCGCTTACCGCCGCACTTGGGTACCAGGATCTTCCACTCGGGACCGTGTTCGCGCAGATGGATGGATCCAGTATCGTAGCCGGGCGTACTGCAGTTGCAGGCACGGATATTGCCGACAGCCGAACCTCCCTGTTTCACGTCACGCCTGGCAGCGTAGTACGAACGCAATCGCAATATAACGACAGTTTCTCGAACCAGTTTTTCTCTGAAACGGCAGTTTCCGCCGGAGCGGTCATTCCCAGAATCGCCGCGGACGCTGGACAGCTCCAGCTTGCCGCCACCGATGCACTATTATTGAATGGCACTATCGGTTTCAGCACGGCCACCTTCGTCGTTGGGAAGGATGCGAAGGGTAACGCCATTGTGCGCGATGGCCGTGGTGGCGAGGTATCAGTGGAAGCCCCCTCCATCAGTCTGGTGGACAGTCTGGGTCCGGACGACGGTACGTTACAGTTGCAGACTTCGGGACTCAACAGCCTAGGCGCCCAAAGCCTGCTGATAGGCGGGAGACGCACCACCTCTTCTTCAGGCGATCAGCTCACAGTGGGCGCCGAGCGGGTCGAACTGCGCAATAGCACGGCGGCCACCCTGCTCGCGCCGGAAATCATCCTGGCGGCAAAGCAGCAAGTCGTCGCAAGGTCCGGCAGCTCCATTCGCAGCCAGGGAACACTGGATAACAGCGCCGGCGCGCTGCAGGTGAACGGAGATGGCGCCCTGCTTCGCGTCGCGGAGGCGCCTCAGCCCAACTTCAACCGTGTGATCGCAGATCCCTCAGCAGCCTTGCTGGGCACCTTGATCGTGGAAGATCAGGCAAGGATCGCGAGCACCGGCAGCGTTATCCTGGATGCCGCGGCGGATAGCCGGATCGCACCTTCCGCCCGCATCGACGCCCACGCCATCGCGCTCTCGTCAAGCAGGGTCAGTATGGGCGATACGCCCGCTGGTACGCCGGGCGGCGGTCTCAACCTGAGCTCCTCGCTGCTGTCAAGCCTTAGCGAACTCACCGAACTGACCGTGCGCAGCTACAGCACCATCGATTTGTATGGCTCCCTGGTCTTGGGAAGTATCGATGCGGATGGCAAGCCGCGTCTCGACAATCTTCATCTCGATGGCTGGGGGCTGGTGGGTCATGGTGCCGATAACAAACTATTGCAGGCGGCTTCCGTCAATCTGACCAACCTCAATCAGGCGGCTTGCGCCACGGCGTGCACGAGCGACGGCAGCGGCAGCCTGACCGTTCTTGCGCTCAATGGCGATGCGCCCAGCTCCGGCCGTCTGTTCATCGGTGAAGGCGAAAAACACATCAATGGCTTCTCCTCCGTACATATCCAGGCGCGGAAGGATATTGTAGCGACCGGTGATGGCAAGCTCGATCTGGCGAATGCGGGCGATCTGCAATTGCAATCGGCGCGACTGGGCGCATCGACCGGCGCGGACCAAAGTATCACCAACGTGGATGGAAGGGTAGATATCGATCAAGCAGGTACGGGTACCGGCGCCGGTACAGCACTGGTGGAAGCCGGCATAGGCGGAAAACTTGCGATCAGCGGCACACAAATCAGCCAGGGCGGCTTGATCTCGGTACGCGCCGGGGAACTGACACTGCAAGCCACCGGTGATCAATCCGAGGACAACGTTACCCTGCAGGCGGGCTCGCGCATCGAAGCCTCGGGCGTCGAGAAGAAACTGGGGGGGATAAGCGCTTATGCCCCCGCAGGCAAAGTGAGCCTCCAGTCCGCCAGCGGTAACGTCGATATCAAAGCAGCGGCCGGGACGCTATCCGCCGCCGTGGTTGATCTCGCCGGCGCGACAGACGCGGCCGATGGTGACGTGGGCGGCAATGGCAGCGATGCCGGGACTTTATCCATCAAGGCCGGGCACGGCACCCTGTTCCTGGGTGGTGATCTGCGAGCCGGCACCGATGCTCTCGGTAAGCGTCAAGGCACGTTCGAACTCGATGTCAGGAACCTGGGCAGCTACTCCGCGTTGAACCAGTCGCTGGCTGCCGGGGGCTTTACCCAATCGATCGATGCACGTATTCGCACCGGCGACATTCTGATAGCGGCCTCCGATATCGTGCACGCCCACCAGTACAAGCTTAGTGCCGACCAGGGGGCCATTACCGTTGCTGGCACCATCGACGCTGGCGGCGCCACCGGCGGGCGGATCGAGCTTTATGCAAAAAATACTATGACGTTGGCCAATGGCGCGACCTTGCGCGCGGATGCGACAGCGACCGGCGAGCAGGGCGGAAAAGTCGTGCTGGGCACGGCAGCGGGCACGCTCGACCTTCAAACCGGCAGCCAGATCGATGTCGGCGCCGGCACAGGAGGTGGGGGGGGCGAAGTGCTGCTGCGCGCACCGCGTACCGGCAGCGGTGCAGGTGATGGCGTGGCGGTGAGTGGGCTGAATTCGGCTATCCAGGGCACTTCCGCCACAGTGCTGGAAGCAGTCCAAGTTTACCGTAACGTAGATACGCTGACCGCGGGCGCCACGAACGGCACCACGCTAGGGTTCGGTCAGATCGATGCCGATATTGCAAGCTTCATGGCTCACAAGAATACGATCCTGACTACATTGGGCAAAGGCGGCGACAGTACCTTCCACATCCGGCCCGGGGTGGAAGTTCTATCCCCCGGCAACCTGACAGTCGACAGCGACTGGAATCTCTATTCGGCCAGCCGTGCCGGAGACGAACCGGGCGTGCTAACCCTGCGTGCAGGCGGCGATCTGATCGTCAAAGGCAGTATAAGCGATGGCTTTGCCACAGCTGCGCCGGGCGCCGCACTGGGGACCGGCCCCTCGTGGTCCTACCGGCTGGTTGGGGGCGCAGACTTATCCGGCGCGGACCCATTGAGTGTTACTACTACGCCGGATGGCCATTTCATTCTTGCACCCGGCAAGCTGATACGCACCGGCACTGGCGATATCGATGTCGTGGCCGCGGGTGATGTACGGCTTGGCTACGACCAAGCCACGGATAGCTTTACCCAGCCCAATGCCTCCGCTTCGGTGATCTATACGGCTGGAACAGCGGGTATCGCGATCGATCCAGATCTGTTCAAGCTGCCTGTCAATCGCCTGAATGCATCGCTGGGCGCAAACTACACTGTGGGTGGCGGGGATATCAGTATCCAGGCGGGACAGGACATTACCAGCGCGCCCAGCAAGCAACTGGTCGCCGATTGGCTATGGCGCCGCGGCAAAGTCAACACCGATGGCGATGGCACCATAGCCGCAAACCAGAACACGACCTGGTGGGTCAATTTTGCCAGCTTCCAACAAGGGATCGGCGCACTGGGCGGCGGCGATATCGCGGTAAAAGCCGGCAATAACATCAATAACCTCTCCGCCGTGATTCCAACCAACGGGCGGCTCGCAGGTGCGGCCGGTTCCGTCCCCGATCCCGCCAACCTGGTGATACAGGGCGGCGGCGATCTGACCCTGCTGGCAGGCGGGGATGTCAACAGCGGCATGTTCCAGGTTGATCGCGGCCATGCACTGATCAGCGCCGGCGGATCGCTGGGTTCCGCACGTACCGTACAGGATACCGCTGACGGATCTTCCTCTGATACCACCCCTGTTTATACGCTGCTGGTGCTGGGCGACGGCAAAATCGATGTTCGGGCGCGCAAGGATGCTACACTGGAAGGAGTGTTGAACGCTACGACATTGCCTGCTGCTCGCGCTAACACACTCGGAAACAATCTAAACAATACGCCCACGTTTTTCTATACCTACTCAGCGACAAGCAAGCTTAATCTTGATAGTGTTGCGGGCAATCTGACGCTAAATAACAACGTTGGCGCGATCCTGGACAGCTTGCCCGCTAGTGGGTTAACCAAGGCTGGCTTCAAAAATCCGAACTTGCAGGTCTATCCTGCAGGCCTTGAGGCCGTAGCATTGTCGGGAAATGTGCAGGTCAATGAGACCCGTCTATTTCCTTCTCCCAGTGGTGGGTTGACTCTGCTGGCCAATGGCAACGTCACCTTTGGTGGCATGACACGAATATATGAAGCCGATCCCAGTCGCGTTGCCAACCCGCTCAGGCCGGCTCCATTTTTGAATGCCGTCGGCACTTCCACAATCCCGGGTTTAAGTGCAGACATTCATTTGGATACTGCTGCTTTGCCCATCCTTCCCTTATATAGAAATGATACTCAGCCAGCCCGCATTATTGCCGAGACGGGCAGTATTTTAGGTGACAGCCAACTGATTATCCTGCCCAAGCAAGCGCAATTCATTGCCGGCAAAGATATCAGTAATCTCAATTTGGATAGCAAAAATTTAAATGTGGATGATTTAACTCTGCTTCAGGCCGGCCGCGATATTATTTTCGACATCAGACAGGACGCAATCAGCAATAAACTGCTTGGCAATTATGACCGTATCCGCGTGGGAGGGCCGGGTTTGCTGGAGATACTGGCAGGACGCAACCTTGACCTGGGCAACAGCGCGGGTGTGACCACCCGGGGCAGCACCGACGACGCGCGCTTGCCGGCGGGTGGCGCCAGCATCGTCGCGGCAGCGGGCCTGGGCAGCGAAGCGACCGGGGGATTACGCACTCCCAATTACACCGCCTTCATAGACCGGTACCTCGTGGCGGGCGCCACGCAGTCAGGCACGCATCCGGCGGCGCTGACCGCCTATATGAGGCAACTTACCAGCCAGGGCGGTCTGACGGATGCACAAGCGCTCGCAGCGTTCCGCTCCTTGCCCGATCAACAGAAGCTGCCTTTCGTCTCCCAGGTTCTATACAGCGAATTGAGGACTACCGGCCTGGAGCATAATCTCAGCGGCGCCAGTTATGACCGCGGCTACGACGCCATCCAGACCTTGTTCCCGGCATCCGATTATGCCGGCGATATCAATCTCTTTTTCAGCCAGATCAAAACCGAACAGGGCGGCGATATCTCGCTGCTGGCGCCCGGCGGATCGGTGGTGGTAGGGCTGACCAACCCTCCGGCTGAACTGGGAGCGTTGAAAATCGATGAGTCTGTCAGACCCAATATTCCGGCGGCGGCCAATCTGGGTATCATGGCGTTTGGCGAGGGAGCTATCCGTGCTTTTGCCAAGGAGCATTTCACCGTCAATCGCTCACGTATCCTCACGCTGCAGGGAGGTGACATTCTGCTGTGGTCTTCCGACGGGAATATCGATGCCGGAAGAGGAGCGAAAACTGCATCGGCGGCGCCGCCGCCTGTGATACAGACGGATGCCAATGGCAACATATTTGTCAATCCCAGCGGCGCGGTCTCAGGCAGCGGCATCGGTCAATTGCTGACAGGCGCCGGAACCACTGTGGGTTCCGTCGATCTGCTGGCGCCCAGGGGTATCGTCGATGCGGGGGATGCGGGAATTCGCGTAGCTGGCAACCTGAATGTTGCAGCGGTGCAGGTAGTGGGCGCGGATAATATTCGTGTTGGCGGCGTGGCAACGGGGACTCCGGTTTCGGATAGCGGCGTACTGGCCGGCGCCGCGGCTGCAGGGTCCAGTGTTGGAGCGTCAGTTACAAGAACTGTCGATGATTTCGGGCGTGGTGCGGCAAGTACCAATAATTCCAGTCTGTCCAACACACGCCAGCTCATGCCTTCATTTATTCGCGTTGAAGTGCTGGGTCTGGGCGAATAATTATCCATAGGCGAAGCTATAGGAAACGCTTCACCCCTTTGATCACTCCGACCCAACTTCCCCGAAATTCGGGTTCGGTACGCTGCTCGCATTTCCATCATCCTGATCCGGCAGCAAAGCTTCCCCAGAAGGCAAGGGTCAAGTCAACTGAGAGATTTAGGGCCTGTTAACACTTATTTCGCACCCGCGTTGCTACACAAAAAACGCGGAGGCAAGGCGCGAAGCGCAGGCCATAGTAACCTATGGCCAAGCTTCGTAACGCGGCATCCACGTTTTTTGTGCGCAACCCGAAGGGACGGGACGGATTTCATCCAGCCCTTCGTTACTCGCCGCTTACGGAGGCCTGCTCCGCTGCGCGGCTCATGCCTCGTGCTGAATAAAATCCGTCGCCGTCGCGGGTGCGAAATAAGTGTTAACAGGCCCTAAGTTCATCTATCGCGCCGGTCCCTAATTCCCTTCCTTATCAGGCAAGCCTGGCAAAAAAGCCGGCGGCCACCACCTTCCCTTCACCGAATCGCATCTTCTATTTTTGGCCTCTTTTAGAGAAGAGCCCATGAATTCCCTTAGCATAAAAATTCATATTAAAACCATTTTTTGTAGGTTCATTTAAATCCGCTTCAATCGTATATTGCTATCCCGTCTGAATGCTTAATGAAGGAATGTCCGCATGATATGACTTTTGGTTGATTTAGCGGATATCCATGCGTAATGAATTTTTTTCGCATTTCCGCAGGCCTTCCCCCATGACGGCATATATGAGTCAGACGATGATTTGAATAATTTTGTAACAACGCATTCATCAATTGAATAAGGTCCTAAGGACAGGCAGCCGCAGCCCGCTTCGAGATTCGAGCGAAATGCTAACGCAATTTATTCTCATATGCATCTGGCATTAAAGCGAGCGCGGTCGCACGCCTATCCGCCGCTGTATTGATGAGGCAGGAAACAATACTGGGTCACCGAGTGTTTCATAATTTCAGGATATTTTGCTTGTTCGCACTAACCGCTGAATTCGGGTTCTGGTCAAGCGTTTCCATATCAGCGGAAACGCCTCAGCCTGCCCGTGAAGCAAGTACGGAAATCGCTGATGCCGAGAAGAAATTACTTTTCGATATTCTCGATATTCAGATTGAAGGAAACACCGTATTACCACAGATGGTCGTGGAGAGGATTATTTACCCTTTTATGGGAGAGCAAAAAACAATTGACGACCTGGAGGCGGCGCGCAAGGCGCTGGAGCAGACATACAAGGACAGCGGTTTCGTCACGGTCTTTGTAGATATTCCCGAGCAGGATGTCAAGGATGGTGTCGTTAGATTAAGCGTTACTGAAGGCAAGGTGGGACGTTTACGCATCAAAGACTCGCGTTACTACTCGCTGGGACTCATTCGTGAAGCGGTGCCCTCCCTTGCCGAAGGAAGCGTTCCCAATTTTCCGGTGGTTCAGAAAGAAATGGCCTCGCTGAACCGTTCCGCCGCCCTGCGTGTCTCGCCTGTACTGCGCGCCGGTACAACACCGGGCACCGTAGACGTCGATCTGAACGTCAAGGATCGATCTCCACTTTACGCAAGCATGGAGTTGAATGATCGCTTCAGTCCCAATACCAGCCGGTTGCGGCTGATTGGTACCCTCCGTTATGACAACCTCTGGCAGCGGCGGCATAGCCTGAATGCTCAATATCAGATTGCGCCGGAAAATCTTAATGAGGTTCAGGTCTTTTCGGGAACCTACCTGATGGGCCTCGGAAACAGCGGCATCATGCTCGCCGTCTATGGCGTCCACGCGGATAGCAATGTCGCGGTCCTGGGTAGTACAAACGTGATTGGCAAGGGTGATATCGTCGGAACCCGGCTCGTTCTGCCGTTAACCGGTTTGGATAATTATTACCATAGCCTGGCCCTAGGCTTCGACTACAAAAATTTCAAACAGGCGGTGCAACTGGGAACGGACAGCCTCAACACACCGATACGTTATTTCCCGATCAGCCTCCAGTACAACGGCACCCAGCAGGATACAAGCGGCACCACGCAACTGGGGTTGGGAGTCCACTTCTCAACACGCCCTTTGAGTGAGCGCAGGATAGAGTGCATACCAGGAGTTTATGAAGATCAGTTCGAGTGCAAACGGCATGGCGCCCAAGCTGATTTCATCTACCTTCGATCCGATTTGCAGCGCCAGCAAACCCTGCCGAAGGATTTTATTCTGTCGGGAAGAGTATCCGCACAGATAGCCAATCAGCCGCTCGTCAATAATGAACAGTTTAGCGCCGGGGGGGTCGAGACGGTGCGCGGCTACCCGGAATCCCAACTACTCGGTGACAACGGTTTTCAAGGCTCGGTGGGGCTGCAAACCCCCCGTCTGCCGGGGGATCTGATTGACTGGCGAATGCTTGTATTCGTCGACGGTGCTTATACCCATAACTACCAGACCCTGGACACCGATTTGTCATACGGCATCATGAGTACGGGATTTGGCATGAGGATCCGGTCGCCGGACAATCTGAAGGGCCTGAGGGGGCTTAGCGCTTTCAGCGGCGCACTTGATTTTGCCTGGCCTTTACGGAATTTCAGGAATAGCACCACCAACATCCAGACCGGAGATATGCGTGTGCATTTCAAAGTACTGCTCGAGATGTAGCGCATGCCGGTTCAGCTCGAATTATCAAGGATATATAGCCTGATGAATAAAGTATTTTTCTTATTGTTGGCCTTGCACTTCATTTCATTTTCTCCGGTTGCGGGAGCTTATTGGGACGAGGCATGGCCCGCCAGAGCAAAAATCACACTTAATCCGCAAGGTGGGGGGACGGCGGTGGATCAGGTGCCGGTGGCAGTACGCCTGCATTCAGGCAACTTCAATTTTCTGGATGCAGATGCAGATGGCGCCGATCTGCGATTTGTCGCGTCGGATGACAAGACCGAACTCAAGTTTCATATCGAGAAATTTGATTCCATCAACGAATTGGCGGTGATCTGGGTGCTGCTCCCTCAGATTAATCCGGCGGATAAGTCGGCACATTTCTGGCTCTATTACGGTAACGAGGCGGCTACCAGCGCAGCTGACAACAAGAGCAGCTGGGATTCAGGGACTGCGGCCGTTTTCCATTTCAGCGAGAAAGCGCTGCTGCAGGATGCCTCAGCGAATGGGTTGGCGGCAACCGGTGAAATAGCCGTGCAAAAGGCGGCCTTGCTTGGCGCGGCAGCCGTGTTCAATGGAAAGCCTCTTAGCATCCACCCTGCGCCTGCGCTCAAACTGGGAGCGGGAGGTAATTTTTCGTATTCCGCCTGGATCAAACCGGGCGCGCTGCCTCAGCAGGCAGTGCTGTACCGCCAAGAACCGCTTTCCCTCAGAATCGACAACCAGAAGCTGGTACTGGCGTCTGGTGCGACTGTCATTTCCGGCGGTGAAATCAAGGCCGCAGCCTGGCAGCATGTGGCCGTCACGGCAACCGCAGGCAAGGCCACGCTGTATGTGAACGGCGCACCGGTAGGGACAGGCGATCTTACGCTGCCGGATGCGCAGGGCGGCGTGGAGATCGGTGCCGGCTATACCGGCGAACTCGATGAGATTCAAATAGCCAATGTCGCTCGCGGTGAGGACTGGTTCAAGCTGGCCGCGGCAGGTCAGGGAATGGACAGCCAGCTGCTAAAAATCGGAAAACCTTCCACTGACGGCGAAGAAGAGGATGAAAGCGTTTCCTATTTCGGCATTCTTTTTCAAAGCCTGACCGTAGATGCGTGGGTGGTGATTATTATTCTTGCCGTCATGTTTGCGATCAGTCTGGCTGTTATGGTTGTGAAGGGCAAGCTGGTTGTTCGCACGGATCGCGGCAACCGTCTGTTCCTCGATCGTTTCGCAAATGCCGGCAGCGATGATCTGTTGACACTTGACGAGAATGAAAATTATCCCGATTCCACTCTATTCCATCTTTACGGCGCGGGGCTGAGGGAAATCCGCAAACGCTACACCAACGGCAATGAACTTACGCTGACGGGTGCATCCATTGACGCCATCAAGGCATCGATTGATGCCAATCTCATACGGGAAAACAAAAAGCTGAACGCCAACATGGTGCTGCTCACCATTGCCATATCCGGCGGCCCATTCCTGGGACTACTGGGTACGGTAGTGGGTGTGATGATTACCTTTGCCGCAATCGCCGCGGCGGGCGATGTGAACGTCAATGCCATCGCCCCCGGAATCGCTGCAGCGCTGCTGGCTACGGTCGCCGGTCTGGCGGTCGCGATACCCGCGTTATTTGGCTACAACTACCTGGCCAGCCGCATCAAAAACATCACAACTGATATGCAGATATTCGTGGATGAATTCGTAACCCGGGTCGCCGAGTTGTATGGACGCTAAGAAAGGACTGAATCATGTCTGGTGATGTCAAGGAAGACAACCAGCCTTACGACGAGATCAACATCACGCCGATGCTGGATCTTGCCTATGTGTTGCTGGTGATATTCATCATTATGACCACAGCATCAGTGCAGGGAGTGAAGGTAGAGCTGCCGCACACGCGTAACACGGCAAGCCTGGCCCAGCCGCAGACTCGTGCGATCACCGTCACGCTGGATGGAGCGGTTTACCTGGATGCGTACCCTGTGGATATGGTGATGCTGGAACAGCGCCTGAGCGAATTCAAAGGTAACAATCCTTCTCTGCCGGTGGTACTCAAAGCCGATGCGGCAGCACATTACGACAAGGTTTCCGAAGTGCTCGAGATCTGCAAGAAACTGGGCATTACGGAGATTGGCCTGGTCACTAAGAAGAGTTCCGAGTAATGCAGATACAGAACGAATCGCAACCCTACGACACCATTAACATCACGCCCATGCTGGATCTTGCGTATGTACTGCTAGTCATCTTCATCTTGATGACGACCGCGGGTGTGCAGGGTCTCACCATGAACCTCCCCAAGCCCTCCAGCAAACCCAGCACAGAGCAGCATGAAGTGAAAATCATCCAGGTACAGGAGGGCGGGAGCATGTTGATGAACGGCGTAGGGGTGAGTCTCGCCGAACTCGAAACCCACCTCAGTGCAACCAAAGCGCGAGACCCCAAGTTTGCCGTAATGATCAAGGGCGATGCCAAAGCGTCCTATGCGGGAGTAATTGCCGTGGTGGACCTGGTAACGCGCCTGGAGATTGAGAATGTGGGTTTGGTGACGGCAAAAATAGGAAGTTGATGGGCGGCCAGCTTCAAGGCATATCGATGCCCATAGCTAAAGGGACGGCGAAAAGGACGGCAGGGGGCAAGATCTGGCTGCGACGCATTGCGCTCGGGTTGGGGTTATTACTGGTGGTGGCAGGTATCGGCCTGGCTTTGAAGAACCTGATGACGGGAAATACCAGCCCCAAGAAAGCGGCGACCACCATAAAGATCATGCCCGATACGCCGCCTCCGCCGCCTCCCCCGCCACCAAAAGAACCACCTAAGGAGCAGCCAAAGGAGATGAAGGTTGAGCAGCCCAAGCCGCAGGAAGCGCCCCAGCCTCCGGCCGAAGCTTTAAAGATGGAAGGGGCGGCGGGTGACGGCCCAAGTCCGTTTCAGGCCGGTACGGTCACCAATGAGTACCAGGGAGGCACCACGATCGGCGGCAAAGACCCGTTCTCCTGGTTTACCGGATTGCTTAAAGGCCAGATCGAAAGTGCTTTGGCCAAGGATAGAGATCTAGCCAAGGGGGATTACCGGCTGGTGGTCAAGGTCTGGGTTGCCGGGAACGGAAAGATTGAGCGCTTCGAATTGGAAGGGAGCAGCGGGAACGCCCAGATAGACGGGTTGATCAAGGCAGCGCTGAATAATATCGCGCCACTTTCAGAACCGCCTCCGGCAAACATGCCGCAACCCGTGAGATTGAGAATCACCTCCCGATCAGCGGGCGGCTGATGAATGACGATGCAAGAGATAATATGAAAATCAGATATTTACTACAAATAATCCTGGGCATCTTCAGCCTGCTGTCTTCAGGCATGGTGATAGCTGACGCGAGTACGGTCAAACTGGTGAATCTGCTGGTGCAGGAAGGAATTCTTTCCAAGGAGAAGGCTGATATTTTATTGAAACAAGTAGTGGAAGAGGTTTCGCCTAAAACAAACGATGCGCCGCAAAAACTCACTGGTGAGCAGGCACTGCAAGGTGGTGAAGATAAAGGAAAAGTCATTCGCATGCAGTACGTTCCAGAGTTCGTCAAGCAGGAAATGCGCGAGGAAATCAAGCAGGATGTGCTGGCACAGGCCAAGAACGAACATTGGGGGGACCGCAAGCCCCTTCCATCATGGCTGGATCGGTTTACCTGGAGCGGGGATGTTCGACTGCGTTATGACACCGATTTTTTTTCCCAAGCAAATGCCCCGCCAGGGGTATTCCGACTGGCAGGGGTTGATGTGGACAATACCCAAATAGATCGCCTCCGCTGGCGCGTGAGGGCCAGACTCGCCGTGGATGTGAAACTTACGGATCACTTCACTGCCGGAGTCCGTTTGGCAACGAATGGGGCAAGTGAAAATCCGGTAGCGGCGAATCAGACGCTCGGCGATAGCGATCGTTCGTTTGCCGCATTTTTCGACAGGCTTTATATCAACTACAGGCCGAATGACTGGCTGCTTCTCAGTGGCGGGAAGGTAGCCAATCCGTTTTACCGTACTGATATGGTGTGGGATCCCGATCTGAACTTTGACGGAGTCATGTTTTCAGCGAGGCCAAAGGTCAACGACCGTTTGCTGGTATTCGGGGCTGGCGGTGTATTCCCCATCCAGGAGGTCGATCTGGCAAAGAATGATAAATGGTTATTTGGTGGGCAGGGCGGCTTGGAATGGAATATGAACCCTCAATCCAAAGTTACGCTGGCGGCAGCCTACTATCACTATGAAAACATGACTGGAAAAATCAGTCCTTTGAATGGCGATGTAAATTTAAACACCACCGCGGTGCAGTGGCGACAAAAGGGCAATACCTTGATACAACTTAATAATCCACCCGTTGCCGGACTGGATGCCGGAGGCGTATATGGATTGGCATCCGAATTTCATCAGTTGAACCTGACCGGCGGAATAGACCTGGCCACATTTAATCCTGTGCGCATTCGCCTCATGGGCGACTATGCACGGAATCTTGGTTTCGACCCCGGCAAGATGCGACAGCGCGGTGCGAACCTGACCGGAAAGGAAGGCAACACAGCCTACCAAGTGCGCCTCGACATCGGCACGACCATGCTTCAGGACATGGGCCAGTTGCTCGCGGCGAAACGCCATGACTGGCTGCTGTTTGGTGCATTCAAACGCATGGAATCCGATTCGCTGCTTGATGGTTTTACCGATTCCGAGTTTTATATGGGCGGCACGAATGCCCAAGGCTGGATTGGAGGCGCCGCTTATGCGATTGCCGATAACGTCTGGTTTACCGGGCGCTGGCTTACCGCCAATCAGATCATCGGACCAAAACTGGGTATCGATATTCTTCAAATCGATCTTACCGCGAGGTTCTAAGGTGTTTTCCAACCTATTGCGATCTTCTTTTTTCCCGAATATCACCTGGATGGTCATGGCTTTATTCATATTTCCGATGAGCCCGACGGCACCGGCGTGGTCCGCCGATAAAAAAGAAACGCGGCAACGGGAAGCGCAGCGCCGTACACAGCAGGCCATCAAACAGGCTCAAGCAAAAACAGCGGAACTGGAACAGGCCAATACCGAGCTGGGCAACAAGCTAAAGGAGCAGGAGCAGCGAGTAAATGAAGCGCAGCAAAATCTGGATGGATTTTCACGAAAGAACAAGCGCCTGACGGAGGATTACGCGAAGGAACAAGGTAAGGCTGCCGACCTTGAAGCCAGGCTGAAAGAGGCCGAAAGCAATTTGCGGCAGACGCGAACCGAGCTGGCTGAGGTCAGTGCATTGCAACTGGAAACCCAGCGTCAATTCAAGACAATGGCTTCGGAGAAAACAGCGCTGGACGCCACCTTGGCAATTTGTTCCAGTAAAAACGAACAACTATATCAGTTCGGACGTGAGCTGATCAATCATGTCGAGAGACCGGAAGGCTTTACCAGTATTTTGCGAGCAGAGCCTTTCACCCAGATTAAACGCGTTGAACTCGAAAACATTTTTCAGGATTACCGCGACAACCTCGATCAGAACCGTATAAAACCCCTCGGTGTGCGCTCTGCGAACCCCTGATGATGATCCCAGATCCTCGCGACGCACTTTCAATCACTTTCACGGCACCGATGGCAAGGCCTGTTGGTGAATTTACGGGCATCCAGTTTGGCATGTTCTTATCACAAAAACTCATATTGAAACATTTTTTTATAACTTTATATCTCTTCAATAACCACGTAAATTCTAGCTTATGAATTTTCAGCAATTAAGAATCGTTCGTGAAACAGTTCGGCAAAACTTCAATCTGACCGAGACGGGGAAGGCGCTGTTTACTTCCCAATCAGGCATTTCCAAGGGGTTGAAAGAACTGGAGGATGAGCTCGGCGTCGAGATTTTTTCTCGTTTTGGCAAGCGTCTGGTGGGATTGACCGAGGCAGGCAGTGATCTTCTGAAAGTGGTGAATCGCATATTGCTCGATGCCGAGAATATCAAGCGGGTGGCTTCGCAGTTTTCGGGACGCAAAAAAGGAAATTTGACAGTTGCAACCACCCATACGCAAGCCCGCTATGTCCTCCCGGATGTCATTAAGCGCTTCATGCTGGACGTGCCCGAGGTTCATCTCTCCCTGCACCAGGGAAGTCCCAAGGAAATCGCTGAACTGCTGCTCAGCGGTGACGCTGACATCGGTATTGCCACGGAAACGCTCGCCCAGATCCCGGATTTGATCAGCTTCCCTTGCTACGAATGGGAGCATGGAATCATCGTTCCGAATGATCATCCTCTTTTGGCAGTGGATAAGGTGACGCTGGAAGATTTAAGCAAGTTCCCGGTGATTACCTATCATCCTTCATTTACTGGCAGATCTCATGTGGATCATGCGTTCCGTAAAGCTAATCTTGAACCGGATATTGTCATTACGGCGATGGATGCCGACGTTATCAAAACGTATGTAGGGCTTGGGCTGGGGATAGGCGTTGTCTCATCTCTGGCGTTCAGTCCCGAGCGCGATGTTTCCCTGGCCCTTATTCCCGCAGGTCATTTATTTGGATCCAACTTTGCCCGCATCGCCGTGCGGCGTGGACACTATCTGCGCGCGTATGCCTATGATTTCATCGGGAGACTGGCACCGGATCTGACCGAATCCGCTTTAAGGCAAAAAATATATGCTTGAACACCGAAATATTCTGGAACGCCGGGATCAATCCGGATTTACTTTGCTGGAGCTATTGGTTGTTCTCGTCATTCTTGGCTTGCTCGTTGGGTATGTCGCACCCAAGTATTTCGCCCAGCTTGGCAAATCGGAAGTAAAGACCGCTCGTGCCCAGATCAATTCCCTGGAAAAAGCGCTGGACCAGTATCGTCTCGATGTTGGCCATTATCCCACCGGTGAACAGGGATTGGCGGCGCTGAATGTTCGACCGGCGGCTGAGCCGAAGTGGGGGGGTCCTTACCTCCAGAAGGCCGTTCCCAATGATCCATGGGGACGGCCTTATCTCTATAAGGCCCCTGGCGAGCATGGCGAGTACGACTTGTCTTCCTTAGGCAAGGACGGCCAACCCGGGGGCGATGAAGAGAGTGTGGATATCGTCAATTGGTAAAATGCGATATACCGTTCGCGCCCTTTCCGCCGGTCAATTGATATCGCTGGATCTTGATGCTCCGCATGAAGAGGATGCCGCCCGGCAAGCGCAAAGCCAGGGATACGAAGTCATCTCTACGGAAGCACGGTCCGATAAGCTGCGCATGGGAAGGCATGGGCGATTTCCATTGCTTTTGTTCAGCCGGGAACTGTATGCGTTGATGAAAGCTGGGCTCGGCCTGATCGAATCACTGGAGGGCATTGCCGAAAAGGAGCACCGTCCTGAAGTACGGGCCACGTTGCAAGGCATACTCGATGCCCTATACGCAGGCCAGACATTCTCTGCCGCGCTGGCGAGCCATCCCAAGCAGTTTCCGCTCCTCTATTCGGCCATGATACGAGCCAGCGAAAGAACCGGTGACCTGCCGGAGGCGCTCATGCGCTATATCGGCTACGAGCAGCAGGTCGAAATACTCAAGAAGAAACTGGTGGCTGCCTCGATTTACCCATTTCTCCTGATAACGGTCGGCAGCCTGGTAATCCTGTTTCTCCTTGGCTACGTGGTGCCGCGATTCTCCCAGATCTATGCGGATGCCGGAACTTCACAATCCTGGATGTTGCGCATGGTGCTGGCCTGGGCGGGATTGATCGATCAGTATGGGAACACCATCCTGATATCCGCGCTTATTGCTATTACTGCCATGGGTTACGCACTGTCGATACGGGAAGTGCGCGGCTATCTGGTGGGACTGCTATGGCGCCTTCCCATGATTGGTGAACAGATGCGAATTTTTCAGCTGGCTCGCTTCTACCGCACCTTGGGCATGCTGCTGGTGAGCGGCATCACGGTGTCGCAGGCACTGGAAATGGCGCGCGGACTGCTAGCCGTTTCCTTTCACGTCAGCCTCACCCGCGCCAGCGCGCTGATCCGTGAAGGCCGCGCCATTTCCGAGGCGATGGAAGCCGCCGGACTGGTCACACCCGTATCGTTGCGCATGCTCCGGGTCGGAGAAAAAAGTGGCGAGATGGGTCCCATGCTGGAGCATATCGCCACGCTGCATGATGAAGAAATCGCGCGCTGGCTGGAATGGTTTACACGCCTGTTCGAGCCGCTGCTGATGATTTTTATCGGGCTCGTGATAGGTGTCGTGGTACTCATGCTGTACATGCCTATTTTTGAATTGGCGGGTAGCCTGCAATGAGCACGCCGTCAGCCACGATGACGCTTTTCTCGCCTCAGGGCATTGCCGAGGCCCGCTTGCTGGCACAACGTAGCGGACGTTCCGTGGTGGATGTACTGGAAACCAATTCGGAACTGGATGTCGCTCAATTTGTCGCCGAACTGGCGCGCGCAGCACGGTTACAAGCAATGGATATGGCAGCCCTGCATGCGTTAAGCCCGGCTTTCGACATCATGAGTTTTACACTTGCAACCCGGCATGAATGCCTCCCGTTGCGCGCTCCAGGGAAACGGCTACGCCTGGTTGTGGCCGATCCATTTCATATTGAATTTTTCGACTGGGCGATGGAATGCGTACACGAACCCTTCGATCTTTACCTGGCCCATCGCGCCGATATTCTGGCCTATTTGGCGCGCCACGAAGAGAGTCTGCACGCGATGGACGGGGCCATGCTGACTTCAGCGGAAACCGGGAAAACCCACGCCGGCGATATAGAGCATCTCTCGCTAAAAAATATTAATGCGGATGCCAGTCCGATCATCCGGCTGGTCAACTCTACGTTGTATGACGCGCTTAAAAGTGGAGCGAGTGATATCCACATGGAGAGCGTAGCCTCGGGGCTGGTCATCAAATATCGTATTGATGGCGTCCTCGCACAGGTTGGCGCCATGCAGGGGGCGGAGATGGCCGAACAGGCGGTATCTCGTGTGAAAGTCCTGTCAGAGCTGGATATCGCCGAGCGCCGGGTACCGCAGGATGGTCGCTTCAAGGTGATGATGCAGGGGCGGGACGTGGATTTTCGGGTTTCCATCATGCCTAGTATCTATGGAGAGGATGCGGTACTGCGGGTGCTCGACCGCAAATCTCTGTCGGATCAGGCCACCGGCTTGTCCCTGGCGCAACTGGGTTTTGATGACTACATCATCGAAGGCTTTCGCCAACTCGTAAGCGAACCCTACGGTATGGTGCTGGTCACGGGCCCCACCGGTTCCGGCAAAACCACTTCTCTGTATGCGGCGATCAGCGAAGTGAATCACGGCCATGACAAGATTATCACCATCGAGGACCCGGTCGAATACCAGTTGCCTGGCGTGCTGCAAATCCCCGTCAATGAAAAGAAAGGGCTGACCTTTGCGCGAGGTTTGCGCTCCATCCTCCGGCATGATCCGGACAAAATCATGGTGGGTGAAATCCGTGATGCCGAGACCGCCCAGATCGCGGTGCAGTCGGCATTGACTGGACACCTGGTCTTCACCACGCTACACGCCAACAATGTATTTGACGTGATCAGCCGCTTCCTGCACATGAATGTGGAGCCCTACAGCCTGGTGGCGGCACTCAACGGCGTAATGGCCCAGCGCCTGGTACGTCTGGTCTGCCCGCACTGCGTTGAAGACCATGAGCCTTCTGCGCAGTTGCTGGCGGCGTCCCGCTTGCTGCCGGAGGCCACGAAAGACTTCCGTTTCCGCCGGGGCCGCGGATGCGGACAGTGCCGTGGCAGCGGGTATCGAGGCCGGAAAGCGGTAGCGGAATTGCTGGCATTGGATGATGAACTCAGGGAAATGATAATCGCCCGTGAGCCGTTAAGAAAACTTAAAGAAGCGGGCCGTGCGCGCGGCATGAAAAACTTGCGTGAGGCGGCGTTGGCAACCGTGGCAGATGGCAAAACCACTCTCGAGGAGATCAATCGTGTCACGTTTGTGGCGTGACCGGCTTGTTCTGGCGATCTATCCGGATCGCGTGGTATGGCTGCACGCAACCGGTGGCTTACATCCGCATGTCACCGCCAAGGATACGGTTTCGTGCGCCGTGGATAAAACCACGTCCTGGCGAGGCGCGCTATCCATACTACCCGAGATTTTGCGCTCAGTGCAGGCAGGGGGAATGCGGGTCACGGCAATGCTTTCCAATCGCCTGCTGCGGTATGCGATTGTTCCCAATCCGGATAGTGCACGCAGCCGCGAAGAACTGGATGTACTCACACGCCACGCCTTTGAGCGTGCGCACGGCGATGTGGTCGCCGGTTGGGATGTCAGGCTAAGTGATGCCGCACCCGGCCACCCCGCTCTGGCAAGCGCCGTGGACCGCGAACTCGTCGTCACCCTGCGCGATGCAGTGGCTACATCGGGGGCACGGCTGATTTCGATTCAGCCTTACCTGATGGCGGCATTCAACCATTTGAATCGCACCCTGCGGGCACCAAATGGAATATTCGTACTGGCGGAGCCCGAACGGCTCAGTCTGCTGGCGTGGAAGCAGACAGGCTGGTGCGGAGTACAACAGGTTTATGCAATAAATGACTGGGGCAGTAGCCTGCCCGGCATACTGGATCGATTGACGATTACCGCCGGACTACACGACCACCATTCGCTGCAGCTATGCGCACCGGAGCTCGTCGATGGAGAATCTGGCGATCTCGTATCCGCAGGAAATGGCTGGGAAATCCAAATGGCTACGCCGGCATGGCCTTCAGGATTGACGCCAATCCAGGACCGGGTCTTTGCGGGCGCCATGCTGGTGTTGTCCTGATGGAACAACCTACATGAAAATCCATCTTGATCACGCCAAGGCTCAACATGCCGTTCCATTCTGGGCGTGGGGACTTTTGCTGTCAGCCCTGCTACTTTTTTCCATTACCGGTTGGGAGTACCTCCACCTGGAAAGCGAACGTACAAATCTGCAATCGCGAGTTCGAAATGATCCTCACGCGGCTCGCACCTCGAATGTGCCACCTTCCCCTGGAATTCAGAAAGCGCTGCAAGAGCAGGTCCATCAGGCCAACGCCGTGCTGAGCGAGCTGGGCCGGCCGTGGCCAACGCTGTTCTTGATACTGGAAGAAACCACCCAGCCCGAGATCGCACTGCTGGCCATCCGCCCTGACGCCGCCAAAGGACGTTTACGTATCGCGGGCGAGGCGCGCCGACTGGCCGATGCGCTGGAGTATACGCGCAAGCTGACAGCTACCGGGCACATGACTGACGTGGTTCTGGAGGAACACGAAGTGGTCGCTTCGGATCAGCAAAGACCTGTTCGATTTGCGCTGAGCGCGCGGTGGGCTGGCTGATATGGACGCGATGACCTGGAAGATAAGGTATCTGACGCGCCGGCTCGGCCCGGCCGGACTGATCGGGATCGCGCTCCTTGCGGTTACGTTGGGTGTCCTGTTCGTCGGGATACTTCCCCTGCGCGACGAGATCGATAGCTTGCGCATGGAATTGGCCGCCCGTCCTTTGGAACCCCTTCCGGTTGTACCGGTTCTGCCGCCGGACCAGATTCTGGCACAGGAGCTCGCGGTATTTCAGGCGAGGTTTCCCACGGTGAATGAGCTTTCCGGTGAATTGGACACGCTGTTTATATTGACCAGGGATAAAGGACTGGAGCTGAATAAGGGGGAATACGCGCTGGTGGAGAAAGCGGGAGGAGCCTTGCGACGCTTCGAGGTCACGCTGCCGGTAACGGGGACTTATTCACAGATTCATGGCCTTATTCTGGATGTACTGGAGAAGCTTCCCTCAACGGCGCTCGCTGACATTGCATTGGAACGAGGAAAGGTGGCGGATGGGCAGGCCGCGGTCATTCTGCGTTTTGTGTTCTTCGTAAGAAAACGTACATGACATCAGCATTAATCAGACGCCGGATAGCAATGGCGGCAGCCTTAATCATCACTGGCTGGCTCGCCATTCAGGTCGATGATCAGGATGAGGAAGGTGTGATTCAGCTTGCGCATTCAATCCAACGAACGCCTGATCGCTCCAGGACCGCCACCTCGGATGCCACCGCAAGCGGAGCGGCATCTCAGGAACTTTCCGCTGCATTGAACTGGAGCGTGCTGAGTGGACGTACACGCCTTGTACAGGAACAAGACAGCCGATCCGTGGATTTATTCAAGCCGCACGACTGGTATGTGGCCTCCAAACCCCTTGAAGCGCCTGCGCCACCTCCCAAGCCGGTAGCACCGGAGGCACCTTTTTCCTATCTTGGAAAACTGCAGGATAGTCCGCAGGGGACGACATTTTTTCTCTCCGAGAACAATAAAGTGTATTCGGTTGTAGCTGGCCAGAATATCGACAACGTGTGGCGCCTTGACACAGAAGATGCAACTACCTTGAATCTCACGTACTTGCCCTTGGGGCAGCCACAGACGCTCCTTAAAACCGCCAAGCCCGCCTTACCCGCTGAAGATGGTAATCAGGGAGCTTTTTGATGAATTCTACCTTCAGGGCGCGCAGTCTGGCGGTCTGCGTGCTGGTGCTGATGATTTCCTCTTGCGCCTTTGCGCCGTGGCCGAAGGAGGGCGTGCCGGGCGACACTCCGGAGGAGCGCATAGCCAATGCGGATGCAGCGCGGCGTGCAAAACCGGAGGATATGCCCACGCGCAGGGATGTGCATGTCACGCATGAGCGGGCCGTCTATGAATTGCTGCAGGAAGCTGATCGGGCGTTGCGCGAAGGACGGATTGCCGAGGCAGAGGCATTTTTTGCACGCGTGTTGTTCGCGGACCCGGCTAATGCACGTGCTTTGACAGGCCAGCATGCGATAACGAGCGAACGTAAACATGCCGATCGGGTGGAGTCTGCACGCAACCTGTTGAATGAAGGCAATCTGGATGCGGCGCAGGCCATGTTGCGAACGGTGCTGCTGGAAACCCCATCCCATGGCGGGGCACTTGAATTACAGGGGGAGATTCGCCGCAAGCGGGAATTTGTGCGTAATGAGCCCCCCCGCCTCAAATCACCTTTCGACAAACCCGTTTCGCTGGAATTGCGGGACGCCAATATCAAAATGGTATTCGAGGCGCTTTCACGTACCACCGGGATTAACTTTATTCTGGATAAAGACATCAAACAGGATGCCAAGGCGACGGTATTTGTTTCCAATGCCCGCATTGAGGATGCCATAGAAATGGTACTGGCGACCAACGGCTTGCAGAAAAAGGCCTTATCCGAAACCACCGCGCTGGTGTTTCCCAATACATTGCAGAAACTCAAGGATTATCAGGATCTGATGATCCGTAGCTTCTTCCTCACCAATGCCAGTGCCAAACATGTGTCAGCGCTACTTAAAACCATGCTCAAGAGCAAGGATGTTCATATAGACGAGCGTCTTAACATGCTGGTGATTCGCGATACGCCAGAGGTGATCCGCATTGCGGAGAAGTTGGTGGCCGCCAATGACATGGCTGATCCAGAAGTCATGCTTGAAATTGATGTACTGGAAATAAGCCGCAATCGCTTGCAGGAACTGGGAATCACATGGCCAACGACGTTAACCAGTACGGCAGGACTTACTTTGAGTGCAATTACGGCCAATATGGCATCGGCCCCACTCGAATTTCTTACCATCAATCAGAATGCACAAGCTACTTTCAGGAAAGTCATAAGTGATATCAATATACTTGCGAATCCGCGCGTCCGCGTGCGCAACAACGAAAAAGCCAGGGTACAGGTCGGGGACAAGGTCCCGCTGATAACTACTAATGTGGCAGGCACTACCGGCACCTCTTCCGAAAGTGTTCAGTATATCGACGTGGGTCTCAAACTTGAGGTGGAACCTCGCATCGCCCTCGATAATCATGTCCATATCAAGGTGGGGTTGGAAGTGAGTTCGCTGGGGGTCCCCACCGTTTTAACCAACGGCTCCCGAGTGTTCCAGATCGGCACGCGGAATGCCAATACGCTGCTGCGCCTCAAGGATGGCGAAACGCAGGTACTGGCAGGCCTGATTTCGGATGATGAGCGGAGAAACGCGAACAGGGTGCCCGGGCTGGGAGATCTCCCGGTGCTGGGGCGATTGTTCTCCAACCAGGAAGATAAAAAGAACAAAACAGAAATCGTGCTGGCGATAACGCCACGTGTTATCAATAATATCCGGCGTCCGGAATCAGAACTTTCGGAATACTGGTCCGGCACGGAACTGAGTATTAATGACCGGCCGCAGATCGTTGTTCCAGGTGTCGGAGGAAGCGGCACTGGACGTAATTCGTCGCAACGCCCGTCTCTCCCGATCGAACAACCTTTACCGCAGGAGGTAATTCAGGATCAACCGCAAACACCGACGACTCCATCACCGGCCGTCAGTCCGCCTGCGGACAGTTCCAGCCCTGCAGGCGGCGGACAACCTCAGCCTCCCGATCCATTTCGTTCTCCAGCCAATATCCCATGAAAGGCTTTACCCTGATCGAACTGGTGGTGACGGTGACTATCGTGGGCATCCTTGCCATGGCGTTGCTGCCACTCGGCCAGTTAAGCGTCAAGCGCATGAAGGAAGCGGAATTGCGCGCTGCGTTGCGCGACATCCGGACAGCACTGGATGCTTACAAGAAGGCTGCCGACGAAGGCCGTGTGGAAAAAGCGGCGGAGACTTCCGGCTACCCGGCGTCACTGGATATGCTTGCCCAAGGCATTCCGGATGCGCGCGATCCCAAGAAGCGACTTGTACGCTTTTTACGCCGGGTTCCTCGCGATCCGATGAATCCTGACACGGGCGCCAGTCCGCAGGAGACATGGGGCAAGCGCAACTACGAAAGTGGTCAGGATTCTCCCCAAGCCGGGGACAACGTGTTCGACGTCTATTCCTTCAGCCGGGAAATCGGACTGAACGGTATCGCCTACAACGAATGGTGATGACATGGGCCGCGCATTTCCAGGTTTCACGCTGATCGAACTGCTGGTGGTGCTGGCCATCCTGATGCTCCTGCTGACAGTGGCTGCACCTCGCTATTTTAGCGGGGTGGATCGGGCAAAAGAAGCCGCGCTGAAGCAGAACCTTACCGTGATGCGTGAAGCGGTGGACAAGTTTTATGGTGATCAGGCACGCTATCCCCACACGCTGGAAGAATTGGCGGAGCGTAAATATATTCGCAGCATACCGGTGGATCCCGTAACGGAAAGCGCAACAACCTGGGTTATTGTTCCGCCGTCGGATGATACCCCGGGCGGTGTGTACGATTTGCATAGTGGCGCCCCCGGTGCCGCTATGGATGGATCAAGCTATGGCGACTGGTAGGCATACATTCGCCAGGCACCAGCAAGGATTCACTTATCTCGGGCTACTGATGTTTATCATTATCTCCGGCATTGCTCTCGCCTCTACCGGTCAAGTCTGGCATGCCGAAGCCCAGCGGGAAAAAGAAAGGGAACTCCTGTTTATCGGCGAACAATTTCGCAAAGCCATAGGGAGCTATTATGAAAACACCCCTGGCGGGGTCAAACACTATCCGCTCACGCTGCAAGATCTGCTGGATGATAAGCGTTTCGTCAAAACGCGACACCATTTGCGCAGAATCTACCGTGATCCGATTACCAGAACGGTTCAATGGGGACTGGTCAGGGAACAAGGGCGCATTACCGGGATACACAGCCTATCCACTGCTAAGCCCTTCAAGCGGGATGGGTTCCCGCGTGAATTTGTCGATTTCACCAACGCCGAAGAATATACGGATTGGCGTTTTATCTACACGCAAAATGCAGCAGCCTTATCCACTATCGCGGCAACCCAGCCAGGGAATGTCGGCACGCCTCCGTCAGGTCCTGCGCGGCCCAACCCCAGCGGCCCTTCCGGACCTGTCGCACCGGCAAAGCCGGGCAACCGTTTCGCATTGTGCGGAAGTCAGCTCACCATCGCAAATGCCCAATGCCGGGAAAGTTGCGGGGATTTGACCGGACCGGCATGCCATGCCTGCTTTGACGCCGCATCCGATGCTCGCCGGGCTTGCTTGCGTAATTAGCCACGACATTCCCAGCTACCGAGTGAAAATGGCTGGGATGAAAATCATCATCCACCTCACACTCATGCGTGAGTCCATAATTTTGGTCGGTGGCGCTATCGGGGACGCAACCTCGCCTATGATAAAAAAGAAATAAGTAAACCCGATTTTATTGGTTCCTCATATAAAGAGGAGCTGGTAACTTCTGCTTTTTCAACACTCCCTGACATTTAATTCAAGGCGCCTGCCCCCCGGCGACACTGCTCATTGATTCGGGAGGCTAAGTCAGACAAAACCATGGAGGAAGCATGTATCGAACACTGATTGCCGGCTTGCTGCTAATGAGCATAGCACAAGCGGAATCTCGAGAAATCTCGCTGCTGAATGTTTCCTACGACGTGACCCGCGAGTTCTATAAAGATTACAATCCGGCCTTCGCCGCGTTCTGGAAGCAAAGAACCGGAGAGACAGTGACCGTCAATCAATCTCATGGTGGATCGAGCAAGCAGGCCCGAGCAGTTCTGGATGGCTTGGAGGCCGACGTCATTACCATGAATCAGTCAAATGATATCGATCTGCTTGCGGAACGAGGAGGATTGATTTCGCAAGATTGGGAGAAGCGTTTCCCACACAACAGCGCACCTTATACATCCACTACCGTATTTCTTGTTCGCAAGGGCAATCCCAAGAACATTCATGATTGGGGTGATTTGGTCAAACCTGGTGTGTCCGTGGTGATTCCCAACCCGAAGCTTTCCGGGAACGGCCGCTACAGCTATCTTGCTGCATGGGGATATGTGATCAAGAGGGGCGGCAACGAGCGGGGCGCGAAAGACTTCGTTGCCAAGTTATTCCGGAATGTGCCCGTGCTGGACGGTGGAGGACGGGCGGCTACCACAACATTCGTCCAGCGGAACATCGGCGACGTCCTTCTGACTTTTGAAAATGAGGCATTCCTGACCCGAAAAGAACTCGGCGACGATAAATTCGATGTGGTGTACCCATCGATAAGCATTCTGGCCGAGAACCCGATCAGCATCGTGGACAAGGTGGTCGAAAAACGCGGCACTCGCAAACTCGCTGTCGCATACCTGGAATATCTTTATTCAGAAGAGGGCCAGGAACTTGCCGCCAGACATTACTTCCGACCCCGTAATGCAGTGATTCTTGCACACCATCACGCGACATTCAAAGAACTGGATCTGTTTACCATCGGCGAGATATTCGGTGGTTGGAAAGCGGCCCAGATTAGGCATTTCGACGATGGCGGCCTGTTCGATCAACTTTATCACGTGAAGTAACAACGACGAATACGGCAGCCACCCAATAATGTAGACCTGCCTGCGATGCCTGGTTTGCCGCGGACTCCGATGCTCATGGGGCTTCTTTACATAATTAGCGGAATCCTTAATTCATTTTGGACAATTCAAGGGGGGATAGAGTCGCGAAAGATTATTCACATAAAAACAATCGCCGTTGTTCGCATTGCAGAATCTCCGCGCAACTCCCTCATATGAGAAAAAGAGATAAACAAATCAAATCTTATTAGTTCCTTGCATAAGGCGACACTGGTAACTTCCATTCCGTCACAGCTCCTTGGTTTATTTCAAGGGCCTGTCGCCAAGCAGTGCCTTTTCTTGTCCCGCAGCGGTAGCCAAACAGGATTACGAGAGAGCATATTTTTATATGGGTGTTGCTGATCGGCGCAGCACAAGCGCGAAAACGACGCAGACGCCCTATCCGGAATACCGGGAGAGTCCTTTTGGAACATATCAATGAAATGCTATTGTCAAATCGCGTTTGCATCCGCGATCAGCGTATTACCTATGGGTTCGATTCAAGCGGAGGAATTCAACATCCCATCAGGCAAATCCGGGGTGATCCAACAAAGAGCGCAGCAGATAGGTCAAGCAGGAATATTGGTTGCAGATAAAAAAGCGGTCGATTCAATAGACGGAAACTTCAAATGGTCGATCAAACCGGGGCATCGACCTGCTGAACCGTCTCCTCCAAGACCCGCTATGAATACGGATCGCGAGTATGACTGGTGGGAAAAATCTGCTGCGGCTAAAACGGAATCCCCCCCAAAACCCACCAGCTATCACCGGCGTTCCAACAGCTATGCCACTAATCCCGATACCGATCCACCTAGATATGTGCGCCGGTTGAGCGACATCGGCATTGAGGCATTCAAGGATATCACCTGGCTGGATATTGGTTTTGAGTTCCGTACCCGCTACGAAATGCGTCACAACGATATACGCCGGGTTGAAGGCGGATTCGACAACCCTTTCTTTCTGCGCTCCCGCGCCTATTTAGGCATAAGAGAAATCCTTGATCCGTTTCGTGGCGCTGTCGAATTTCAGGATTCACGAGTCTACAATAACAGATTTCCGACGACTGATCAGGAGTACAACCCCTATGACCTGATCCAGGCATACGGCGAATTATATTTCAAAAACGCGCTGGGTGAAGATGATCGCAAACAGAACCGGCCTCTTAGATTCAGGGTAGGGCGCATGGCCTACGAAACGCTGGACCGGCGTTTTATCGCACGCAACGAATGGCGCAACACCACTAATACTTTTGAAGGTTTTCGTCTAAATCTGGGCCGGGAAGCCAATGACTGGGAAATCGATATGTGGGGATATCAACCAGTCAAACGCCTGCAAACGGAATTTGACAGGCGCAACGATCACCTGTGGTTCTTTGGTGCAATTGGCCACTGGCGCAAGTGGTCCGACATCATCACGTTGCAACCCTACTACATGGGCCAGCTGCAAACGGCTGACCCCAATGGCCATACAGCAACAAACCAGCTCGATCGGGAAATTCACATGCCATCGCTGCGTGGCTATGGCAAGATTGGAAATTTGCTGGATTACGATATCAACTTCAGCTATCAGTTCGGTACTAATGGTACCCAGCAGCAGGACGCGTATGGCTACACTACCGAAGTAGGGAAGAACTTCAATTACCCTTGGAAACCACGTGTGAGTGCTTTCTATGGTTATGCTACCGGTGACCGGAATCCCAATGACAATGTGAATAATCGTTTCGACCGTTTCTTTGGTTTTGCGCGCCCCTGGTCAGCGGATCATTACGTTATTTATGAGAATATCAAGGCTCCCAAAATCAGGTTTGACCTTCAGCCGACCCAAAAGCTGGGATTAGAAGCCGGCTATAGCTGGTTCTGGCTGGCCAGTAGCACAGATCGTCTTTTCGACTCCTTCGACGGCAACATCAGTGTCGTCAAGGATCCCGGTTTCAATCGGGATAAAACCGGAAGAAGTGGCGATTATGTTGGAAGCGCGGTGGAATTGCGCTTGCGCTATCAGCTCACGTCGCGGATTAACACCGTGATTGGCTATACTCATTTCACTGCAGGTGATTTCGTAAAAAACAGGATAGCGGCGCAGCCTGACCACATCGCACAGCGCTCAGGCAACACCGATTTCTTCTACGTTGAAGTGTTGATGAGCGCCTTTTAAACATTTCGTGGATGCGTGACTTTGCCCATTTCGCAAGAATCAGCTGCCTAAACTCCCTATATGAGAAAAAGAGATAAACAAATCTAATCTTATTAGTTCCTCATATAAGGAGGGACTGGTAACTTCTGTTCTGTCGATAATCCTGCACTTTAATTAAAAGGCACCTGCCACCCCGGCGGTGCCTTCTCATTATTCGGGGCAGCAGCCAGATAAAAACTATGGAGAGAGCAGTGAAGTACTACTATTGGCAAATCGCGCTTGCATCGGCGATCAGCACATTACCCGTAAGCTCGATTCAGGCGAGGGAAAACAACCAGCCAATGGGAGAATCCCGGGTGGCAACCCAGCAAGCGGCGCAGCAATTGGCTCAGGCCGGGATATTTGATTCAGATAATTGGTCGATAAAATTATCAGACAATAATTACAAATGGGCGATACCGCCATCGGCTAACCCTGCCGCATTGGATAACCCCGCTACCCCCCTTGCGGTCAAACCGGAAGCCAGCAAAAAATCCACGAGCTATTTTCAACCTTCCAGCAGTTATTCCACACAACCGGAGTCCGATCCACCCAGATATGTGAAGACCTTGAGCAAAACCGGGATCGAGGCCTTCAAGGATATTACCTGGCTGGATGTTGGTCTGGATCACCGCACCCGATATGAGTTCCGGAGTAACGATATACGACGCACCGACCTCACGCTTGACCAGCCTTTTTTACTACGCTCACGGGCATATGTCGGAATAAGGGAACTTCTGGACCCATTTCGCGGCGCGATCGAATTTCAGGATTCCCGGCGTTACAACGGCAAGTTCCCGCATGACGACCGTGATTTTAATGAGCACGAACTGATCCAGGGGTATGGTGAACTGTATTTCAAGCAAGCGCTGGGTCAGGACGATCGGAACCAGGACCGCCCCATCAGGTTCCGGATAGGCCGTATGGCCTATGAGGCTCTTGACCGGCGTTTGATCGGGCGTAACGAATGGCGCAACACCACCAATACTTTCGAGGGCTTTCGCATCAACCTGGGCCGGGAGGTCAACGACTGGGAAGTGGATTTATGGGCCTATCAACCTGTTAAACGGTTCTTGACTACTTTTGATCAACGCATCGAAAATCAGTGGTTTTACGGGGCTATTGGTCACTGGCGCAAGTGGTCGGACATTATCACGCTCCAGCCATATTATATGGGCCTCATACAGGACGGCAGCAAGATGCCAGGGCAAGTCGACCGCGAGATCTACGCGCCTGCCCTGCGGGGCTATGGGAAGATAGGCAATACCAACCTGGATTATGATTTCAACCTGATCTATCAATTCGGCAGAAACGGTGCAGAGCGGCATGAGGCACACGGTTATACGCTTGAGGCGGGTTATACCTTCAAACACGACTGGAAACCGCGCATCAGTGTCTTTTATGGCTACGCCAGCGGCGATCGCCATCCCAATGACAACGTGAATAACCGGTTTGAACGCTTTTTTGGTTTCGCGCGGCCTTGGTCGGCGGACGACTACATTGTTTTTGAAAATATCAAAGCACCTAAAATCAAGCTCGAGTTTCAGCCGGCAAAAGACTTGCGCATAGACGGTGGATATAACTGGTTCTGGCTCGCGAGCAGCACTGACCGCTTTAATAACTTGCTCGATGGCAATAACAGCGCAATTCGGAATCCAGGTTTCAATCGTGATCCAACCGGGAGAAGCGGCGATTTCATCGGACATGCGTTTGATATCCGTGCGCGTTATAAACTTACGGCCAATATCGACACCACTGTCGGCTATTCGCACTTCGTCAGCGGAAACTTCACGCGTAACCGGCAAATAGCGGCACTTGGCAGAAGTCCGGGCAGCTCTAATTTTCTTTACGTTGAAGTAGTAGTCAGCGCTTTTTGATCGAGCTGACTAGGTTCATTTAATCATTACATCAGGGGAAAAATGAAAATCAAAACATGGGTGACATCGGCCTTACTATCAAGTTTGTTAATCAATGGCCACGCTGTTGCGGACCGGACTTTGCTTAATGTTTCCTATGATCCAACGCGTGAACTTTACCAGGAGTTCAATGAATCATTCATAAAACAGTGGCAGGCCAAGACTAACGAAAAAGTGACCGTCAAGCAATCCCACGGCGGTTCTGGCAAACAGGCGCGTTCCGTGATCGACGGTCTTGAGGCAGATGTGGTAACCCTCGCCTTGGCCAACGACATCAACGCCATCGCGGAAAAGGCCAAACTGCTACCGGAAGACTGGCAGAAACGATTTTTGCGCAACAGCACGCCTTATACCTCGACCATCATTTTTTTGGTGCGCAAAGGTAACCCTAAGGGGATTAAGGACTGGAACGATCTGGCCAGACCCGGTGTGGCTGTGATTACACCCAATCCGAAAACCTCCGGGGGCGCGCAATGGAATTATCTGGCTGCGTGGGAATTTGGCAAGCGAAACTTTGGTGAGGCTAGAGCAAAAGAATTTGTTGCCGATATCTACAAGAATGTTCCGGTACTTGATTCCGGCGCACGCGGTTCAACAACGACTTTCGTCGAGCGTGGTGTCGGTGACGTCTTCATTTCCTGGGAGAACGAAGCATTCCTTGCGATCAAGGAGTACGGTTCCGGCAAGTTTGAAATCGTGGTGCCGTCACTCAGCATACTTGCGGAACCACCAGTCGCGATAATAGACAAAGTGGTGGACAAGAAGGGCACACGCGATCTCGCTGAAGCCTATCTACAGTATTTATACTCGGAGGCAGGCCAAGAGATCGCCGCAAAAAATTTCTACCGCCCTACCGACACCAAGATTGCCGCAAAGTATGCCAGCCAGTTTCCTGCCATCAAGCTGTTCAAGATCGATGATGCGTTTGGCGGCTGGAAAAATGCACACAAGGTTCATTTTTCGGATGGCGGAACGTTTGATCAGATTTATCAGAAATAGCAGCCTTCGGCGCCAGGGCATCATCATATAATTCAGGAGTCAGCATGACTGCATTGATCGTGGGTGGAGACTACATACAAACCTTGAAGCGGGAACTCCTCGCACATGGCCTGACTGATGTCGAACACTGGGATGGCAGACAGTCGAGAATTACCAAGCGTACAATCCCCGGCAGCGCCAGACTGGTGGTGATACTGTACGATTATGTCAGCCACAGCGTATCCAATGCTTTGAAGCAGCAGGCAAATAAAAGTGGCGTACCCCTGGTGTTTTGCAGAAACTCAACGCATGCGTTGCGCAGGAAGCTGGAAAGTATAGAACTCAGCGAGATTCCCTGTCGCGGCGGCGACGCTATCCTATCCCTAATACTCATCGTTGGACAATGGATCTGCCTGTCAGCTTCGGTTATCTTAATGCCCGAAAAAAGGAAAAAGCACCGGTATGAAAACAAGGAATGCGCATGATGAACTGAGGCGGGTTCAGGCGACTACCGATTATCTGCTGCAGCCCTCGGAAGATGGCTGGATAATCGGGCATTTCTCCAGTAATCGTTTGTCAAGCGTCTTTCAGCCGGTAGTCAATGCAAATACCCGGCATATTATTGGGCATGCCGCTTATATTCGTTCCGAGACGGACAATACTAATGTATTGTCGCCGTGGGGCATTTTTGCGCTGGCGACGGAGGATACGCTACTGGTCAATCTTGATCGCTTGTGCCGCACGGTGCATGCAATCAATTACTTTAGCGCTGCTTCCGGGCCGGGCGATCTTTTTGTCAGCGTGCAGCCGCGCCTGCTGGAAAGCGTCAAGGACGATCATGGCCGCGCGTTCGCAGAGGTCCTCGATCTCATCGGAGTGGCTACCTCTCGCGTCATTATTGAAATCCCGTCCGAGGTGAATCGCAACTGGCGGCTGCTCAGGCACGTGATCGGCAACTATCGTTCACGCGGCTATCGGATCGCGGCAAATCACAGTGGTGCAAGTGACAGCTGGATGGTCGAACTTGGAAGCCTGTATCCGGATATCGTCCGGCAGGATGCCTCTGATCTGTTGCAATCCAACGGCTCGGATTCGCTGCTGGATACCGTTCATCGGTTTGGGGCCTCTCTGCTAGTACGAGATATCGAGACCAGCCAGCAGATGACAGCCGCGATTCGCGCAGGTGCTCATTTATTGCAGGGCCGTTTTCTCGGGGAACCGGCCCGTATGATTGAAGTAAGCCGGCCACGTGTCGTGGCGGGTGGGAGCCATGGGGCACGCGAGTGAGAAGCGCATGATGGTAAAACTGGATCGACAGGAGCTTTGAGTTGAGTACGTTCAAGCAACATAGCGTTTTGCCGGGCTTTAATCTGGCGCTCGGGTTTACCCTTCTTTATCTGAGCCTTATCGTGCTGATCCCGCTGTCGGCGGCGTTTATCCGTACGTCCGCGCTTACATGGCCGGAATTCTGGACCGCGGTGACGACGCCACGTGTAGTGGCCTCCTACCGGTTGACCTTCGGTGCTTCATTTGCGGCCGCACTGGTCAATGCCGTATTCGGCCTTCTGGTTGCGTGGGTACTGGTACGCTATCGCTTTCCGGGCAAGAAGTTGGTGGACGCGCTGGTGGATCTTCCGTTTGCGTTGCCAACGGCGGTGGCTGGCATTGCGCTGACTGCGCTTTACGCCGGGAATGGCTGGATCGGTCAATTTTTTGAGCCGCTCGGCATCAAAATCGCTTTCACGCCGATCGGCATTTTTATCGCATTGACTTTTATCGGTTTGCCGTTCGTGGTGCGCACGGTGCAACCGGTACTCGAAGATATCGAATCGGAATTGGAGGAAGCTGCGGCAACGCTGGGTGCGAATCGGTTCCAGACGTTTTCGCGGGTGATTTTTCCCACGCTCTTTCCGGCGTTGATGACGGGTTTTGCGCTGGCGCTTGCACGCGCAATCGGCGAATATGGATCGGTTATTTTCATTGCCGGCAATATGCCCATGGTTTCCGAGATTACGCCACTTCTGATCATCACCAAGCTTGAACAGTATGATTATGCGGGCGCTACAGCCCTGGCGGTGGTCATGCTGGTCATTTCGTTTGTGATGCTGCTGATCATTAACCTGCTGCAATGGTGGAGCCGCCGCCAGAGCATCGCCACATGAGGATCTATCAATGACCACTGTCGCTCTTCCGGTACCTGCCGGGATACGTCGCAGGGCGGCCACCGATGAGCCCGTCTGGGTGCGTAGAACTTTGATCGGACTCGCGCTGGCGTTTTTGACGCTGTTCCTCTTTATACCCCTGATCTCTGTTTTTTACGAAGCGCTGAAGAAGGGCACAGATGTCTACCTGGCGGCCATCACCGAACCCGATGCGCTGTCGGCAATCAAGCTTACCCTGACTGTCGCGGCGATCGCCGTACCGGTCAATCTGATATTCGGCATAGCCGCGGCTTGGGCTGTAGCCAAGTTCGAGTTCCGTGGCAAGAGTCTGTTAATCACCCTGATTGACTTGCCGTTCTCGGTGTCTCCCGTGGTCTCAGGGTTGATTTACGTGCTTATTTTCGGCTTGCAGGGTTGGCTTGGACCGTGGCTGGCGGAGAATGATATCAAGATCATATTCGCGGTACCCGGCATTGTGCTGGCCACGATTTTTGTGACGGTTCCATTTATCGCCCGTGAATTGATTCCACTGATGCAGGCACAGGGTACCGAGGAAGAAGAGGCTGCGGTGGTGCTGGGCGCCAATGGCTGGCAGATCTTTTTCCGCGTCACGCTTCCGAACATCAAGTGGGGTCTTTTATACGGTACCATTCTTTGCAATGCGCGGGCGATGGGCGAATTTGGCGCGGTATCGGTAGTTTCCGGCCACATTCGCGGCAGTACCAACACCCTGCCGCTTCACGTCGAGATCCTTTATAACGAATATAATTTTGCGGCTGCATTTGCCGTAGCGTCGCTTCTGGCATTGCTTGCATTGGTGACGCTCGCGCTGAAAACATTCGTTGAATCCAGAAATAAGCAGCATCAGGAGAATGTCAATGAGCATTGAAATACGCGGTCTTTCCAAACAGTTCGGAACTTTCGCCGCGCTGCGGGATGTCAGCCTGGAAGTGCATTCGGGTGAATTGCTGGCACTGCTTGGCCCCTCGGGTTCCGGAAAAACCACCCTGCTGCGCGTGATCGCAGGGCTGGAAGTAGCGGATACCGGCCAGGTATTGTTTCAGGGGGAGGACACGACCAAGCAACATGTACGCGATCGGCAGGTGGGTTTTGTATTCCAGCACTACGCGCTGTTCCGCAATATGACAATTTTCGAGAATGTTGCATTTGGATTGCGTGTACGAGCAAAGAGTGTACGTCCCTCGGACGCGGATATTCGCGACCGCGTACACAATTTGCTTAAGCTGGTACAGTTGGACTGGTTAGCTGACCGGCATCCACATCAACTTTCCGGGGGCCAGCGTCAGCGCGTTGCCCTGGCACGGGCACTGGCGGTGGAACCAAAGGTGCTACTGCTGGACGAACCTTTTGGAGCCCTTGATGCCAAGGTGCGCAAAGAACTGCGTTCCTGGTTGCGCAGGCTTCATGACGAAATGCATATTACCAGCGTGTTCGTTACCCATGATCAGGAAGAAGCACTGGAGGTGGCAGACCGCGTAGTGGTGATGAATGAAGGCCGCATTGAGCAAATCGGCACGCCGGATGAAGTGTATGAGCAGCCCGCGAGTCCCTTCGTCTATGAGTTTCTCGGCAAGGTGAATCTGTTCCATGGCCGGTTGCACCATGGACGCGCCCGGATAGGCGAAATTGAAGTCGACGCGCCTGAACACGCCGAAGCCGAGGAGCTACCCGCTGTTGCTTATGTGCGCCCTCACGATATCCATGTCGATCGGGTGATTCACGATGGTGGGGCGCTTGCGGCGCACGTATTTCATATTCTTTCGGTTGGCCCGGTGGTCCGTCTTGAATTGACTCGCGACGACAGCGCAGAACAGGAACTGATCCAGGTCGAAATCACAAAAGAGCGCTTTCGTGAATTGCAGCTGGTGCGAGGCGATCAGGTTTTTATTAAGCCCTCTCGTTTTGATCTGTTCCCTAATCAGGTGCATTGAACCCGAATCCGGCGGCTGACCACTTATTTTTCAGTTTGGCACGATGCTCCGCAAGACTTTTTATGTATCGACCTCGCCTTTGTGATGAGCCGCTACAGGACGGACTTAAGTAAGGGAGTTCGCCATACTCAAATACCTGCTTCCGCTTTGATTTCATTCGTGCGTTTATACAATAAAAAAGCCCCAACTCGTAAGAGCTGGGGCTTTTTTATTTATAGGTGCCTGGCAGTGACCTACTTTCGCATGCGAATGCACACTATCATCGGCGCGACTTCGTTTCACGGCCCTGTTCGGGATGGGAAGGGGTGGGTCCAAAGCGCTATGACCGCCAAGCGTAACTTTAATCATGGCAAGCGGGACACCAATGGATCCTGGTTGTCTTATCGCGAGCCACGTTCTGGAAGAAGTAAATTGGGAAGATTGTATCCGGGCAAACACCTCATTCGGCATCTGAGGGAATTGCGGGGTCGACTTGCACCCTTGCACTCCACTTTCCACGCCTTATGCCTTATATCTTACTACTTAAGGTTATAGGATCAAGCCTCACGGTCAATTAGTATCGGTTAGCTTAACACATTACTGCGCTTCCACACCCGACCTATCAACGTCGTGGTCTTCGACGAACCTTTAGGGAGGTTTAACCCCCGGGAAGTCTCATCTTGAGGCGAGTTTCCCGCTTAGATGCTTTCAGCGGTTATCTCTTCCGCACTTAGCTACCCGGCGATACGACTGGCGTCATAACCGGTACACCAGAGGTGCGTCCACTCCGGTCCTCTCGTACTAGGAGCAGGTCCACTCAAACTTCCAACGCCCACGGCAGATAGGGACCAAACTGTCTCACGACGTTTTAAACCCAGCTCACGTACCACTTTAAATGGCGAACAGCCATACCCTTGGGACCGGCTACAGCCCCAGGATGTGATGAGCCGACATCGAGGTGCCAAACTCCCCCGTCGATATGAACTCTTGGGAGGAATCAGCCTGTTATCCCCGGCGTACCTTTTATCCGTTGAGCGATGGCCCTTCCATACAGAACCACCGGATCACTATGACCTGCTTTCGCATCTGCTCGACTTGTCAGTCTCGCAGTCAAGCACGCTTTTGCCATTGCACTATCAGCACGATTTCCGACCGTACCTAGCGTACCTTCGTACTCCTCCGTTACACTTTGGGAGGAGACCGCCCCAGTCAAACTGCCTACCATACACGGTCCCCGATCCAGATAATGGACCTAGGTTAGAACCTCAACAACATCAGGGTGGTATTTCAACGTCGGCTCCATGAACTCTAGCGAGTCCACTTCAACGCCTCCCACCTATCCTACACAGATATTGTCAAAGTCCAATGTAAAGCTACAGTAAAGGTGCACGGGGTCTTTCCGTCTAGCCGCGGGGAGATTGCATCTTCACAAACATTTCAACTTCGCTGAGTCTCAGGAGGAGACAGTGTGGCCATCGTTACGCCATTCGTGCAGGTCGGAACTTACCCGACAAGGAATTTCGCTACCTTAGGACCGTTATAGTTACGGCCGCCGTTTACCGGGGCTTCGATCAAGAGCTTGCACCCCATCAATTAACCTTCCGGCACCGGGCAGGCGTCACACTCTATACGTCCACTTTCGTGTTTGCAGAGTGCTGTGTTTTTATTAAACAGTCGCAGCCACCATTTCTTTGCAACCCCCTTCCGCTTCACGCGCGAGGCGCTACACGTACCGGGGGCACACCTTATCCCGAAGTTACGGTGTTAATTTGCCGAGTTCCTTCTCCTGAGTTCTCTCAAGCGCCTTGGAATTTTCATCCCGCCCACCTGTGTCGGTTTGCGGTACGGTCTTCATTCAACTGAAGCTTAGTGGCTTTTCCTGGAAGCAGGGTATCACTCACTTGGCGTCCCGAAGGACGTTGCGTTATCACGCCTCAACTAAGCCGCCCGGATTTGCCTGAGCAGCACGTCTACACGCTTGAACCGGGACATCCAACACCCGGCCGAGTTAACCTTCTCCGTCCCCACATCGCATTGAACAAAGGTACTGGAATATTGACCAGTTTCCCATCAGCTACGCATTTCTGCCTCACCTTAGGGGCCGACTCACCCTGCGCCGATGAACGTTGCGCAGGAAACCTTGGGCTTACGGCGAGGGAGCCTTTCACTCCCTTTATCGCTACTCATGTCAGCATTCGCACTTCCGATACCTCCAGCAGCCTTCTCAAGCCACCTTCGCAGGCTTACGGAACGCTCTCCTACCATCTACACTTGCGTGTAAATCCCTAGCTTCGGTGCACAGTTTGAGCCCCGTTACATCTTCCGCGCAGGACGACTCGATCAGTGAGCTATTACGCTTTCTTTAAAGGATGGCTGCTTCTAAGCCAACCTCCTGACTGTTTTAGCCTTCCCACTTCGTTTGCCACTTAACTGTGTCTTTGGGACCTTAGCTGAGGGTCTGGGTTGTTTCCCTTTCGACACCGGACGTTAGCACCCGATGTCTGTCTCCCACGCTCGCACTCTTCGGTATTCGGAGTTTGCCATGGGTTGGTAGGCCTAAACGGCCCCCTAGCCATAACAGTGCTCTACCCCCGAAGGTGATACGTGAGGCACTACCTAAATAGTTTTCGGAGAGAACCAGCTATTTCCAGATTTGTTTAGCCTTTCACCCCTACCCACAGCTCATCCCCTAATTTTTCAACATTAGTGGGTTCGGACCTCCACGAGGTGTTACCCCCGCTTCATCCTGGCCATGAGTAGATCATCTGGTTTCGGGTCTACACCCAGCAACTAAACGCCCTATTAAGACTCGCTTTCGCTGCGCTTCCCCTATTCGGTTAAGCTTGCTACTGAATGTAAGTCGCTGACCCATTATACAAAAGGTACGCAGTCACGGAACAAGTCCGCTCCCACTGTTTGTATGCATGCGGTTTCAGGGTCTATTTCACTCCCCTCCCGGGGTTCTTTTCGCCTTTCCCTCACGGTACTGGTTCACTATCGGTCGATTACGAGTATTTAGCCTTGGAGGATGGTCCCCCCATATTCAGACAGGATTTCTCGTGTCCCGCCCTACTTGTCCCAATCCTAGTTCCACACTCAAACTTTCGCCTACGGGGCTATCACCCACTATGGCCCGACTTTCCAGACGGCTCGGCTAGTTCAAGTGCTAAAAATTGGAGGCTGTTCCCATTTCGCTCGCCACTACTTTGGGAATCTCGGTTGATTTCTTTTCCTCTGGCTACTTAGATGTTTCAGTTCGCCAGGTTCGCCACGCTTGACCTATGTATTCAGTCAAGGTTGACCCTTGCGGGCCGGGTTTCCCCATTCGGACATCTCCGGATCAATGCTCGTTTGCCAGCTCCCCGGAGCTTTTCGCAGGCTTCCACGCCCTTCATCGCCTGTAATCGCCAAGGCATCCACCACATGCACTTATTCGCTTGATCCTATAACCTTAAGGGCTCGGGAACCAAAAATCAGAACTGAGTCCGGTCAAAAAGCCGGTCCAACTCTGAATCCCTATTCCAAACCAATTTGGTTACAGGTGTTTGCTCGCACTGCATCCGACTAAAAATACAATGCGTCGATACAATCTAACCCATTATTTCGCATCCCCAAACGCGGAGCCAAAAAAAGCCACGCATTCGCTGAATACGAAATGTTTTACTTCTTCCAAATTGTTAAAGAACGCAGGGAAAACAGAATAAAGAAGCAAAAATTGGTGCAGAGCACCTCACAACTTCTTTCCGTTATTCCCAAAATACAGCCGCTGGTTAAAAACCAGAAGTAAACGCTTTCGTTTACTTCTATTTTCTAAAGATGCGTCATTCTTAATCGCAGAATTGGTGGAGGTGAACGGGATCGAACCGATGACCCCCTGCTTGCAAAGCAGGTGCTCTCCCATCTGAGCTACACCCCCGTTAGCTGGTGGGTCTGGGTGGATTTGAACCACCGACCCCACGCTTATCAAGCGTGTGCTCTAACCAACTGAGCTACAGACCCTGAACAGAGCTCAAAAAAAGGGCCGGGGCTTCTCGTTTTTCCAGCCCTACGCCTGAGCCCCCAGCTCTGCTTTATAGAACAACCGATAGGTTGTGGACACTCGATCAGGAATTTTCTCTAGAAAGGAGGTGATCCAGCCGCAGGTTCCCCTACGGCTACCTTGTTACGACTTCACCCCAGTCATGAATCTCACCGTGGCAAGCGCCCTCCTTGCGGTTAGACTACCTGCTTCTGGTGAAACCCACTCCCATGGTGTGACGGGCGGTGTGTACAAGACCCGGGAACGTATTCACCGCGACATGCTGATCCGCGATTACTAGCGATTCCGACTTCACGGAGTCGAGTTGCAGACTCCGATCCGGACTACGACGCGCTTTCTGAGATTAGCTCCCCCTCGCGGGTTGGCAACCCTCTGTACGCGCCATTGTATTACGTGTGAAGCCCTACCCATAAGGGCCATGAGGACTTGACGTCATCCCCACCTTCCTCCGGTTTGTCACCGGCAGTTTCATTAAAGTGCCCAACTGAATGATGGCAATTAATGACAAGGGTTGCGCTCGTTGCGGGACTTAACCCAACATCTCACGACACGAGCTGACGACAGCCATGCAGCACCTGTGTTACCGTTCCCTTTCGGGCACACTCACCTCTCGGCGGGCTTCGGTACATGTCAAGGGTAGGTAAGGTTTTTCGCGTTGCATCGAATTAATCCACATAATCCACCGCTTGTGCGGGTCCCCGTCAATTCCTTTGAGTTTTAATCTTGCGACCGTACTCCCCAGGCGGTCAACTTCACGCGTTAGCTACGTTACCAAGTCCGTTAAGACCCGACAACTAGTTGACATCGTTTAGGGCGTGGACTACCAGGGTATCTAATCCTGTTTGCTCCCCACGCTTTCGTGCCTGAGCGTCAGTGTTAACCCAGGGGGCTGCCTTCGCCATCGGTGTTCCTCCACATCTCTACGCATTTCACTGCTACACGTGGAATTCCACCCCCCTCTGCCACACTCTAGCCTTGTAGTTTCAAACGCAGTTCCCAGGTTGAGCCCGGGGATTTCACATCTGACTTACAAAACCGCCTGCGCACGCTTTACGCCCAGTAATTCCGATTAACGCTCGCACCCTACGTATTACCGCGGCTGCTGGCACGTAGTTAGCCGGTGCTTCTTCTTCCGGTACCGTCATTAGTCACGGGTATTAACCGTAACCTTTTCGTTCCGGCTGAAAGAGCTTTACAACCCGAAGGCCTTCTTCACTCACGCGGCATGGCTGGATCAGGGTTTCCCCCATTGTCCAAAATTCCCCACTGCTGCCTCCCGTAGGAGTCTGGGCCGTGTCTCAGTCCCAGTGTGGCTGGTCGTCCTCTCAGACCAGCTACTGATCGAAGCCTTGGTAAGCCTTTACCTCACCAACTAGCTAATCAGACATCGGCCGCTCCAAAAGCGCAAGGTCTTGCGATCCCCTGCTTTTCTCCTCAGAGATTATGCGGTATTAGCGCATCTTTCGATGCGTTATCCCCCACTTAAGGATACGTTCCGATGCATTACTCACCCGTTCGCCACTCGCCACCAGGGTTGCCCCCGTGCTGCCGTTCGACTTGCATGTGTAAAGCATGCCGCCAGCGTTCAATCTGAGCCAGGATCAAACTCTTCAGTTTAATACTGGTAAAACTCTCGCTTGACGTGTTACTGCGATTCCGGTTTCTATCGAGATAGCCCCCGGAACCTACTTACATCGTGCGAGCACTTCGACTCTTAAGCTACCCGGTATTTCGCCTCGAAAGACAAAATAATTCCGGGTGTCCTGGTCAAGTGCCCACACCTATCGGCTGTAAATTTTTAAAGAACAATGCCTGCTACAAACTACAGGCCAGACAACGAAGGCGGAATTATACAGATACCAGACAGGGGGTCAAGGAGTTTCTGGAACTTTCTCGTACTCTTTATCAGGCGAGGGTTATCCTGGCGAATTTTCGCTTGCCTACTTGTACCACGGCGGTCTCTCCGCGACTGAGCCTGAGCGCTTTATCGCCGACCTTTTCGCCATTTAATTTGACACCACCCTGCTCAATCATGCGCAATGCTTCGGTCGTACTGGCCGTTAATCCGGCCTGCTTGAGTACTTGAGCAATGGGCAATCCTTCGGTTCCCGCATGCAGCACTTTCTCAAGAATGTCATCCGGTATCGCGCCACGCCTGAAGCGCGCCTCGAAGTCAGCCAATGCCCTTTCCGCTTCGTCCTTGCTGTGAAAACGCGCAACAATCTCTTGAGCGAATAGTACCTTGATGTTGCGCGGGTTGCGCCCGTCCCGCACTTCCTGCTGCCACTGGCGAATAACACTGATCGGCTCAAATGACAATAACTCGATATAACGCCACATCAGTTCATCAGAAACAGACATCAGCTTGCCGAATATCTCGGTTGGGGTCTCGGCGATGCCGATATAGTTACCGGAGGATTTGGACATTTTGTTGATACCATCCAGTCCTTCCAGAAGCGGCATGGTGAGAATGCACTGCGGCGATTGCCCGAAATGCTTTTGCAATTCCCGTCCCACCAGCAGGTTGAATTTCTGGTCGGTGCCTCCCAGCTCGATATCCGCTCTGAGTGCAACCGAGTCATAGCCTTGAATGAGCGGATACAAAAATTCATGAATCGCTATGGGCTTGTTACTTTCATAGCGCTTGCCAAAATCGTCCCGCTCCAGCATGCGTGCAACGGTATGGGTAGCCGCCAGCTTGATCAGATCGGCGGCATTGAGCTTGTCCATCCACGTGGAATTAAACACGACATCGGTCTGCTCAGGCCTGAGTATCCGGAAAACCTGATTTGCGTAGGATTGCGCATTCTCGACCACTTGTTCCCGAGTGAGGGCAGGACGAGTCGTGTTCTTGCCACTGGGATCGCCGATCATCCCGGTGAAATCGCCAATCAGGAACAAGGCGTGATGCCCTAAATCCTGCAGGTGACGCATCTTGTTAAGCAGAACAGTGTGACCCAGGTGCAAATCCGGCGCGGTTGGGTCAAATCCAGCCTTGATCCTGAGTGGACGATCCAAAGCAAGCTTTTGCGCGAGCTCCTCTTCCACAAGGAGCTCGCCGCAGCCGCGCTTGATGATCTCCAGTTGTTCCGTTATCTGCCCGGTCACAGCGGCGCGTTGGGCGTGCTACCCATGGTTATCCGCCGCAAAACCCCAATTGATCAGTTTGTCGAGTACAGCGTTGACATAATCCACGCGACGGTTCTGGTAATCAAGGTAGTAGGCATGCTCCCACACGTCGATGGTCAGTAACGGCTTGAGTCCATGGGTCAACGGCAAATCCGCATTGCTCGTCTTGACCACCTTGAGCTTGTCGCCATCCTGCACCAGCCACGCCCAGCCACTGCCGAATTGGGTCGTGGCCGCCGCCGCCAGTTCTTTCTTGCACGCTTCCACGGTATCGAATGATGCCTCAATTTTTTTCTTCAACGCCGCGGGAGGCTCACCACCTCCCTTTGGGGACAGGCTATTCCAGTAGAATGTGTGGTTCCAGATTTGCGCCGCATTGTTGAAAACCCCGGACTTGTCCGCCTGGCCAGCTGTGGCGGCAATGACCTTTTCCAATGACAAATCCGCGAGCTCCGTACCCGCTACCAGCTTGTTCAGATTGTCGACATAAGTCTTGTGATGCTTGCCGTAGTGAAAGCTCAGCGTGTTGGCCGAAATGACGGGGTCCAACGCGTTATCCGCGTAAGGTAGCGGCGGTAGAATGTGGGGCACACTTCCAGTTTTTTGATCGCTCATCTTTTCGCTCCTATGTGGTGACATGAAAAATATCCGTTCTATTGCTCTTGTGTGGAAACACAAACGAATCGAACCCATGTAAACAGTACGTAAAGGGGAACGAGTCGATGCGTGGTTGACTATACGGCCAATCCGGCAATTATCCAGGCAAGTATATCCGAAAATATGTGCGCCATCGCACTTGGAACCGGCACAGGAACTAAACCCTGCATGAGCGCAAGTGCCTATCACCCGGTTTAACCTATAATTCTAAATCCGGTAGTTGACCGCTCATTTTTTAGCTCGACGCCAGGATCCACCAAGAATTTTCGCATCGCGTGACCTTGGTGAGTTCGCTACATCGCCGGATTTAGGATAACCTGAAATACCAACCCGCTTTCATGGAGACAGAGGGTGGTGAATCCCTCCCAGGAACAACTATGACGGAACCCACTATTACCTGCCCTCATTGCAAAACCGAAATCCGGCTCACCGAGTCGCTTGCCGCGCCGTTGATAGCCGCCACGCGCAAACAGTTCGAACAGCAGCTTTCGCGAAAGGATGACGAGATCGCAAGGCGCGAACAAGGTATTCGAGAGAAGGAGAAAGAAGTTACGGAGGCGAGACGCACGCTGGATATCCAGATAGCCGATCGAGTCGCCGCACAGTTGAATACCGAACGTGTTCGTGTGATTGCCGAAGAATCCAGAAAAGCAAAGCTTGCCAGTGCTGCCGAGCTGGAAAACAAGGCACGCGAGCTCACGGAACTTCAAGAAGTGCTCAAAGGCCGCGACGAGAAGCTGGCCGCGGCGCAAAAAGTGCAAGCCGAGCTCACCAAAAAACAGCGGGAGCTCGACGATGCCAGGCGCGAACTCGAACTTACCGTGGAAAAACGCATACAGGATGGGCTCGGCGAAGTACGCGCGAAGGCCAGGCTAGAAGCGGAAGAGGGACTTAAGCTCAAGGTAATGGAGAAAGATCAGACTATCGCATCCATGCAGCAAAAAATTGAAGAGCTGAAGCGCAGAGCCGAACAGGGGTCACAGCAGCTTCAGGGAGAAGTGCAGGAACTGGCGCTTGAAAACCTGCTGCGTGCCAAGTTCCCTTTCGATGCGATCGAACCGGTGCCCAAGGGCGACTACGGCGGGGATGTACTGCATCGCGTCGTCGGCACGGACGGGCAGCCCGGCGGCACTATTCTGTGGGAAACCAAGCGCACCCGAAACTGGAGCGATATGTGGCTAGCCAAATTGCGGGAAGACCAGCGTACCGCCAAAGCGGAAATTGCCGTGATGGTAAGCCATACATTGCCCAAAGGCGTTGAAACCTTCGAAATGGTTGAGGGTGTCTGGGTAACACATCCTCGCGCTGCACTGCCGGTGGCGCTTATCCTGCGCCAGTCATTGCTGGAACTTGCCCTCGCGCGGCAATCATCCGAAGGTCTGCAAACTAAAACGGAGATGATCTACCAGTATCTCACCGGGCCGCGTTTCCGCCAGCGCGTCGAAGCGATCGTCGAAGCGTTTTCCACCATGCAGGACGATCTCGACAAGGAACGCAAGGTGATAATGAAGCAATGGGCGAAGCGAGAAGAGCAAATTATGCGCGTGATGAGTGCAACAGTGGGTATGTATGGAGACTTGCAGGGGATTGCGGGCAAATCGTTGCAGGAAATCGAGGGACTTGAGCTGAGGAGCTTGGGCTTGAACGACGAACATTTGTCATAATTTCTGCCAGCGGACCCATAAGCGCCGCACTTTTGTCGCCCGCAGAACTCTCCATCCACACAGGCCGGAGGGGTATTTCTATTTTGCGAAGACTATGATGCTACCGAGCAAGCGGGGAGATTCTGATGCCTGAACATGAGGATACCCTGGCTACCCAGCATGTGCGTGAGACGGTAGACGCCATCTACCGTTCCCGCTCGCGCCATATCTTTGCCACGTTGATCCGCCTCCTTGGCGACTTCGATGTCGCCGAAGAAGCGCTACACGATGCATTCAGGGCGGCGCTGGAGCAATGGCCGCGCGAAGGCGTGCCGGCCAATCCTCAGGCATGGCTTGTTTCAACGGGCCGTTTCAAAGCGATCGATGGCATACGCAGAAGAGCCCGGTTCGAGCCGTTGCCGGACGACGTGGAAGAACGGCTGGCAGCCGATGGTGGCGATGAACTGGACGGCGAAGGACTCGAGGACGACCGGCTTAGGCTGATCTTCACCTGCTGCCATCCGGCCCTGTCTCCGGACGCTCAGGTGGCGCTCACCTTGCGCGAAGTATGCGGCCTGACGACCGAGGAGATTGCACGCGCTTTCTTGACCGCCGCACCCACGCTGGCCCAGCGTATCGTGCGCGCCAAGGCGAAAATCCGCGACACGCGCATTCCTTACCAGGTGCCTCCCCCGGCCGAGCTACCGGATCGAGTGGACAGCGTCCTGCGTGTGATCTATCTGGTATTCAACGAAGGCTACTCCGCATCTTCAGGGGAAGCGCTGATGCGGTCCGATCTCTCGGGTGAAGCGATTCGCGTAGGCAGGCTGTTGATTGAATTATTGCCTGAGCCCGAGGCGCTTGGACTCCTGGCACTGATGCTGCTGCAGGAATCGCGGCGCGCAGCGCGCAGTGCGCCGACCGGTGATCTGATCCTGCTGACCGATCAGGATCGTTCACTCTGGAACGGGCATTACATTGCGGAAGGATCGGCGCTGGTGGAGCGGGCGCTATCGTCGCGGCGGTTCGGTCCATACATGCTGCAAGCCGCAATTGCGGCGGTGCACGCCAATGCGCCCAACGCCGCGGCGACAGACTGGGCTGAAATCACCAGACTCTATGATTTACTGCTGCGCATCGACCCATCCCCTGTGATCGAACTGAACCGCGCCGTGGCGGTGGCAATGCGTGACGGACCCCTGCCAGGTCTGGCACTTATTGATGCCATCCTGATGCGGGGTGATCTCGCTGACTACCACTTGGCGCACTCGGCACGCGCTGACTTGTGCCGGCGGCTCGGGCGAGCGGCGGAAGCACGAGCCTCCTACGAGCGCGCCCACGAACTCGCCCGGCAGGAACCCGAACGGCGGTTTCTTAAGCGCAGATTGCGTGAACTGCCGGGTTGAAACATTTCCCGCCTCTTACTTAGTCTGCGGAACTATGGAGAGCGGTCCGATCAGCCCGCCTCCATTCAACAAAAACATCATCTCGCGCAACGCTCCCGATGTCGAATTTGGTCTTTCCCCAACGACTATGGGATGTCAACCAGTTTTCCAAGCCAAACCGGAGGTGTTGCCCATGAAGTACCTATGCCTGATCTGTGCCGAAACGGTCATGGAGCAGATGACAGAAACTGCAGCGGAAAAGCACTATGAGGAATACTCCGAATTCACGGAAGCCATCAGGGAGAGCGGCCACCTTCTCGGCTGCAACCGGCTGCAGCCTCCTGATGCCGCGATTACAGTCCGGGTGCGGAAGGGTAAAGTCACGACGACCGACGGCCCCTTTGTGGAGACCAAGGAACAACTCGGGGGCTATTATGTCATCGAGGCCAAGGATTTGAACGAGGCGATACAGATCGCCTCACGAATCCCGGGGGCACGGATCGGGTGCGTCGAAGTGCGGCCCATTGCGGAGGACGAACGTACGCTCCGTGCACTTGGATGTGGCGCTACAGCCACCCCGCAATAGCGCAGAAGGCAGCGAAAACAGGCAGCCGCCCTTCCCGTTTTGCCCAGTTTTTCTTTAGAAAAAGAAATTTCAGCAGGCATGTCGATCCGGTACCCGTCATTTCGACTAAACAGTGCAGGCAAAAACTCAAGTAAGCTTGAGCCTCAAACTGGAATTTGAACCTAAATCCGGTAGTTGGACGAGGTGAAGTGTACGGTTTTTGGGGTGCGGGGCAAGGCGCAACAACGCGAAATGGTTATTCCATTTCAAGGCGTTGTAACGCAGCCATGCGCCACAAAAACCGTGCAATTCACCCCGTAGCGGCCTCACCCAAAAGGTGAGAGTCAAATAATACGAAATATTGTTATTAATCATAATACTGCTCTATTAAATGAGCGGTCAATTACCGGATTTAAGTTGAATACTCAACCCTGAAAGGAGAATAATCATGACTACAGCAATCAAACCCATCCCAGACGGTTACCACACGCTTACCGCATACCTGACGGTCCGGGGAGCGTCCGATGCAATTGAATTCTACAAAAGAGCCTTTGGAGCCACCGAGTTGTTCCGGCTCAATACGCCAGATGGGAAAATAGCCCACAGCGAATTTAAAATTGGCGATTCGATATTCATGATCTCGGATGAGAACCCGGGATGGGACATTGCTTCTCCCGAAAAACTGGGAGGCAGTCCGGTAGCCCTTCATCTCTACGTTGCCAATGCCGATGCCACTTTTTCCGACGCAATCAAGGCGGGAGCTAAAGAAACGATGCCTCTCGCAAATCAATTCTGGGGAGACCGCATGGGCAAGCTGGTCGATCCTTTTGGCCATCAATGGCTCATCGCCACACATATCGAAGATGTTGATCCGAGCGAGCTCCAAAGCAGGATGGAGGCTCATTGCACGGTGCACAAGGCGTGAGCCGACGGCACGCCTGTCCTTCCGTTCAACCGGAGTATGGTCCCCGGCTATTGCAAATTTCCACGCTTTCACGGCCCCGAACCGGGCAGCGTTACAATGGAGGCACGCATGAAATACATGTTGCTGATTTATGGTGACGAAACGGCATTAAGCGAGTCTGAACGGGAAGCATGCTATGTGGAATCCACTCAGCTCGCACATGAGATCAAATCAAACGGACAATATCTGGCCGCCAATCCCTTGTACCCCACCGCTTTGGCAACCAGCGTGCGGATGCGCGAAGGCAAACGGCTCGTGACGGATGGTCCGTTCGCGGAAACACGTGAGCAGCTGGGCGGTTACTTCCTGATCGACGCTGGAGATCTCGATGAGGCGATCGGCATCGCTGCACGAATTCCCATGGCCCGCAAGGGTACAGTCGAGATCCGGCCGGTGATAGAGATCGCGGGCCTGCCGGCTGATTAGCCCACGGCGACAGAAGTAGTCAAACGTAATCAAGCGAAAACCCTGGCCGGGCATTGACCACCGAAACAGTACTGATAAATTACCAGACCATAGGAGACGACCATGAAGGTAGAACCACAGAAGGAACATGAGTGGCTGCAGAAGCTTGTAGGTGAATGGACCTATGAAAGCGAGTGTCCGACGGAACCGGGCAAGTCGCCGGAAAAATTTGCAGGATCGGAGACCGTGCGTTCACTCGGTGGTCTCTGGATACTGTGCGAGGGCCGTGGCGAGATGCCTGGCGGAGAAATGGCGGCAATGTTAATGACGCTCGGCTATGATCTGCAGAAGAAACAGTACCTGGGAACCTGGGTGGGATCGATGATGACCCACCTATGGGTGTACGCCGGCTCACTGGACGCAGAGGAAAAGGTGCTGACGCTCAGCACCGAAGGCCCAACCTTCACGGAAGAGGGGAAGCTGGCGAAATACAAGGATGTCATTGAGATAAAGAATCCCAACCACCGGATACTGACGTCACATATGCTGGGTGATGATGGCGAATGGCATCAATTCATGACGGCAAACTATCGGCGAAAAACGTAGCGACCGAAGTGTTGCCACTTTGATCAGACGCATCGGGTGCGGCAAGGATTATTAAAATGGCGAAGGTCAAACGCCTGACAAGATGCTGCGCCTGATGGGGCATAATACCGGTTTCCCGGTTTCACACGATTACCGGCGCTTGCCGCGCGCACGCCGGCAAGTGAGTCTATTGTTAACGCTGTGTTGCGGGATACATTATCGTACGATGAATTTTCGAGAGGAAAAACCATGACCACCAAGATTTTCGTGAATCTTCCCGTAAGCAATCTCAAAAAGTCTGTCGCATTTTTTACCAAACTCGGCTTCACTTTTAATGCCCAGTTTACTGACGAAACCGCCACTTGCATGATCGTAAGCGAGGACATATTCGTCATGTTGTTGACCCGGGAAAAATTTGGAACTTTTACCCCCAAAGAAGTTTGTGATGCCACGAAAAGCACGGAAGTTCTTGTTTGCCTGACATGCGAAAGCCGGGATGAAGTTGATGATATGGTTCGCAAAGCCGTCGCTGCTGGCGGAGCCACTCCCATGGACTCGGGCGACTATGGGTTTATGTACCAACATGGCTTCGAGGATCTGGACGGACATCTTTGGGAACTGATATACATGGAGCCGACCGCGGAAGATCAAGGTTAACCTGCACTCCCTAATGCTCGGATAGGCGCTTTCTGTTCGGCAAATTGCCCTTCAAAGCGCCTCTTACCGGCCGTGCAACTATGCTCCGTGAAGATCAACCAGTTGCTTATCCGGATAACGCTCCATCTGATATCTTAACCACAACCTGCCGCCGATGTGCAATGCCAGGGTATCCGCGTTGAATTGCAAAACTGGATTTTCCATTTCGCTCGTCGTTTGCCGGAAAAGCTGCAGCCACCGCTCGAACAATTCGGAGGTAAGTCCCGGCAGAGCTACGTGCTTGGGCATGGGAGCACCCCGGAAATGGCTGGTTCCCCGCAATTTCATTGACCAGAAATTAGTCATCTGCACAAAATGCGCGTCCCAGTCGGTAACATGTCCTTCAAAGATCGGGCCCAGCAATGGATCTTTTCTGGCTCTTGCATAAAAAGCATGGACCAGCCAGGAAATCTCCTCCTCAGTACAAAGATCAGGATGAGGTGCCAAAAACTCGGGTTGTGACATATTCATAATTGATTTAAATACAAGATTCACCGCGACCAGCGGATGCGGTTGTGGGTTAAAAAGACCTGATCATACAGGCTGATGTTGCACGAACACCAATTATAGTAACATTTTACTTTAAACATAAGAAAATGTCACAAGTTATTTGACCAAGTGTTCCAAGCGGATTCGAGACGGGCTTAAAGTGAACACAAGCTCCCGCACCTCTAAAACACCCCATCCCTTGATACACCATCGCCCCTCAACATCACGCGCAATGTTTGCAGCGCTTCCAGCTGAATCTGCCGTACACGCTCGCGGGTAAGATCGAGATGCTTTGCCAGTTGCTCCAGTGTCTGAATGTCATTGCCATTGAGCCCGTAACGCTGCTCGATGATATATCGTTGTTTGTCATTCAACCGGCCAAGCCACTCTCGCAAACGATCCTTGATCTCGGACTGCTCCAGCATGAGGTCGGGACCGGGAGTGTTATCGTCCGCCATGACATCGCCAATGCACAGCAACGGATCGACATCGAGCGGCGCGTCCAATGACATCATGCTCGCGTTCAAGGACAGCATCCGCTGTACTTCCTTTACCGGGCGCCCCAATAAATACGCAACATCTTCCGGTTTGGGATCCTTGCCGGTATGCGCCTCCAGATGGCGGGACGCTTGCAGAATAATGTTCAGATCCTTGATGACATGCACCGGCAGCCGAATTGTGCGGGACTGGTTCATAATACAGCGTTCAATGTTCTGGCGTATCCACCACGTGGCATAAGTTGAAAAACGGAACCCACGTTCCGGGTCAAATTTGTCCAGCGCGTGCATCATCCCCATGTTGCCTTCTTCGATCAGATCCAGTAGCGCAACGCCATGGTTGGTATAGTGTTTGGCGATATTCACCACCAACCGCAGGTTGCATTCAATCATTTTCTGACGCGCGTCGAAATCGTTCTGCCTGACCAGGCGTGTCAGCACTCCCTCCTCCCGTGCGCTCAACAGGGCATTATGACCAATTTCGTTGAAATAAATTTGGGTGACATCGGTCAACAGGACGTCGCTGAGCGTCTCGTTTCCAACATTGGAAATTTTTTCTGTGGCGACGTCAGGTGTTACCTCATCCGGCTCTACTGGGTCTGCATCGAATGATTCGTCATCGTCAGTATAGTCGCGTTGTCTCATCCGGATAACTCCGGTAAATATTTCAGTGGGTCCACCGGTTTTCCATTCTTGCGAATTTCAAAGTGGAGCTTTACCATGGTGGTATCGGTATTTCCCATTTCGGCGATTTTCTGTCCTTTGGCCACCGTTTGCCCTTCTTTCACCAGAATTTTGTCATTGTGGGCATAAGCGCTGAGATAGGTATTGTTATGCTTGATGATAATGAGCTTGCCATAGCCGCGCAGGCCCGCACCGCTATATACCACCTTGCCCGCCGCGGATGCTGCCACCGACTGCCCCGGATTACCCGCGATATCGATCCCTTTGGTACTTTCCGAGAATGGCTCGAGTACCTTGCCTTTGGCCGGCCAGATCCATTCCACGCGGTCAACATTATCGATAGCATCCGCCGCGGGCGCCAGGGGTGCTATGGGTGCCACCGGACTTATTTCGGTACCCACCGTTTTTTCAGCAGTCATTGGAGCAATCTTCGCAACCACTATCGGGGGGGCGATCGTCAATCCCTTCAACTGTGCTACGGCTTGTTCCGAATACGGCAGCTTGAGTGCCTTCGGTTCGACTTTAAGCTTATCGGTATTAGTCCCCGGTTTCTCTTCGAATACTGGTACGGTAGTAGGCGCAGCCGCTACGGTCGCCGATGGTTGCACCGGTTGAGGAAGTGCGAACAGGGAAGGTTGTGACAGGCGGGATGGCGAAGATAATGTGAGTTGTTGACCGATATTGATAGCGCCAGGATCCTGGATGTTATTCCACTCCGCCAGATCCTTTTGATCAATGCCACGGCTTCGCGCAATACTGTAGAGGGTATCCCCCTTTTGTACGGTATGGAACTCGGAGCGCCCCGCTGGCTCCACTTCCGCGCCTACCCCTATTTTACCCGCCTGAGACTCTACTGCGGTGCTCTCAATCACCGGTGCGCGGTGTGGGGTAGATTCACAACCCGCAATCAACAGTAAAAGTATGAGAAAGGGATGATAGCTTACCGAAGAAAAAGACCTCTCTTGGGGGGATGGAAGCATGGAACTCATGATAATCGTTAGAGGGAGTTCGCCAGGGTTCGGAAAATTCTGCTCGATTCCTTTACTTGTCATTCTTTATCTCTTGTTATGCGTGCTTAACCTTTCAAGATACCCGGTAGCATGGGTACGAACCTGACCTCATCGAGTATTGTCTCAGTGTAACCCTGCGAATTATGTGCGATAACGCACAGAAACTGCTCCTGACTTCCTTTAGGAAAAACCATTCTACCGCCAACCGCCAATTGCCCGAGCAATGACGAAGGGATATGCGCAGCCGCGGCGGTGAGAATGATGGCGTCAAACGGCGCGAACTCCGGCAGTCCGAGCAGACCATCGGCATGCTTCAGACGAACATTGCCAAGATGTAATTGCCGTAGACGAACGCGGGCACGGGTCAGCAACGGTCCAATGCGTTCGATCGAATAAACCTCGCGTGCAAGCTGTGCCAGTATGGCTGTCTGATAGCCGCAGCCCGAGCCGATTTCCAATACTTTACCGAGACTGGAACCTGCACGCAGCAATTCGCTCATACGCGCCACAATAAATGGACTGGAAATGGTCTGCCCAAAATTGATCGGCAAGGCGATATCATCATAGGCGCGATTTGCCAAAACCTCTTCAATAAAAATATGACGAGGAATGGCACTCATCGCCCCCAGAACCACTTCATCAACGATACCTTGCTTGCGCAGACGCTCGATCATGCGCGCACGGGTACGCTGGGAAGTCATGCCGATTCCGGAATGATGAGTGTTCAAACTAAAATACCTTGAACTTGAACAGAGGGTTTGTCACCATGGAACACAACGTTGAGATGCTTTACTGCAACTTCAACCACTGTTTTACCGCATCCAGCTGCCCATATCGGGTCAGGTCGATTTGTAACGGTGTTACCGATACCCGGTTACGCTCAATCGCAAGAAAGTCTGTACCCTCTCCGGCATCCTGGGCGGGACCTGCGGCACCTACCCAGTAAACTGTTTCCCCCCGTGGGCTTTGCGATTTGACTACCGCTTCGGCCTTATGGCGGCGGCCAAGCCGGGTTACCTCGATGCCTTGCAGCTCGTCATAGGGAATATCGGGTACGTTGACGTTGAGTAATACCGGTCCATGGAGTTTGTCGCCTTCAAAACGTTGCACCATTTCTGTTGCAACACGTGCGGCGGTAGCAAAATTTCCGGCGGACAAACTGGCAAGGGAAACAGCGATAGAGGGGACGCCCAGCAAAAAACCTTCGGTAGCGGCGGCTACGGTTCCGGAATAAACCGTATCGTCACCCATGTTGGCACCATCATTAATGCCGGATACGACCATGTCCGGCAATGTGTCCAGCATGCCCGTAACCGCCAGATGCACGCAATCCGTGGGGGTGCCATTCACGTAGTAAAAGCCATTATGAGACTTGCGCAGATGGAGCGGGCGATCCAGTGTAAGTGAATTACTGGCGCCACTTCGGTCGCGCTCCGGTGCGACCACGATGATATCCGCAATCACGGAAAGCGCTTCCGCGAGACAGGCAAGGCCTGGCGCAAAATACCCGTCGTCGTTACTGAGCAATATGCGCATTCGATTCGAACAATACCCAGGTGATTGCGTGACTTATCAGGGGGCAAGCATACGCTTAACAATCGACTTGCGGATCTGATTGGTCGGGGCGAGAGGATTTGAACCTCCGACCACTTGCACCCCATGCAAGTACGCTACCAGGCTGCGCTACGCCCCGAAGTATAAATTATAGCAAACAAGCCAGGGGGTAAGGAACCTCTATTGATGCGCGGCAGGGCAAAGGGTATGAAATAATAGTAAAGTGGCATGAAACGGCGTCTTGTCCAAATTCATGGCGTACTTTCAGAGATACCCACTTCAAAAAGTTAGCCGGACACTACTGATTCTTCATCATGAAAAATATTCTGCTGTTGCTATGCTTCCTGCCGCTCGCAGCATGCGCCCCCCAGAAGGCGCTGAAGGGATTCGATAGTGATTTTGATGGCGGCAAATCCTGGGCTGAACTGCAGGTGCAACTGCCTGCCTACCCCAAAGCGGAGAATCTGCTGCCATTTGACGCCGGCCCCGCCAGCAATAATCTTCATTACATTGATGCTCCCTCCATCGTGGTGGGAGAAGATGACATAGTCCGCTACACTCTGGTAATCAAATCACCTGAAGGAGCAATGAACATAAGCTACGAAGGTATGCGATGTGCGACCGACGGCGTGAGGGAGAATGTGAGAGCGGAACTATTAATTTTGAAATTCCAGATCGCTGAAAAAAGGCTTTACGCCATTGGCCGTGACGACAAGACCTGGGTACGGGCGCGGGGATCGAAATGGGAGGAACTCGAAGATAAATCCCAGCACTATGCACAACGGGCGCTTTCCAGATATTTCTTCTGCCCGGCTAATATTATTGTAAGAAATGAGAAAGAGGCTATTCAAGCGTTGAAGAGCGGTAGCCATCCGCGCGTAATTCAGTAGCCCGTGGTACACGCTGAATCACGCGTTGAAGCATCGCAACAGACAGTTCCATGGTCGCTAGCGACCTGCCGAACTTAAAGAATCAAAGCTAAAAAGTGAATGGGCACGGACCCGCGGAGGATTTATTCCGAGATCCTTTAAGATCGAAGCAGTGACACGACACTTTTGATCTCGCGCCGCAACAATGTCAAATCGACTGCCGGGAGAGACGCCGAGGCTACGGTGGCATTAGTACCGGATACCGGCTCGACCATGCCCTGTCCCAGGCGGCTGCGAGCACCGTGGATGGTGAAACCGTGCTCGTAAAGTAATTCCCGAATACGGCGAACCAGCAGTACTTCATGATGCTGATAGTAACGGCGGTTGCCCCGTCGCTTGACAGGCTTTAATTGTGCGAATTCCTGCTCCCAATAGCGCAATACATGCGGCTTGACGCCACACAACTCGCTAACTTCGCCAATCGTGAAATAGCGCTTCGCCGGAATGGGCATTAAAGCGCTACTGGGCGTTATGTTTTCCATGCTGATTCTGTTCAACCATTGCCTTCAGTTTCTGGCTGGCGTGGAAAGTCACCACACGCCGCGCGGTAATTGGTATTTCTTCGCCGGTCTTGGGATTGCGGCCCGGGCGTTGCCGCTTATCGCGCAATTGAAAATTGCCGAACCCTGAAAGTTTCACAGCATCTCCATTCTGCAGCGCGGCGCGGACTTCTTCATAGAAAGATTCCACCATATCCTTCGCCTCTCGCTTGTTAAACCCAACTTTCTCGAATAGTAAATCCGCCAGCTCAGCCTTCGTTAAGGTCATACTCTCCCTCATCTGTTTATTTACGTTTCTGGATGTGGCTAATCAGCCATTCCTTTTCTTTCAACCTAAAACCGGTAATTGGACGGGATGAATCAAAACACTGTCTATTAAATGAGCGGTCAACTACCGGATTCAGGTTCAATTACGTAGCCTTGCGCCAAACTGATTTTCCAGAATATTTATCAATTTTGTCATGACCAAGTCTACTTCCGCGTCAGTCAATGTTTTTTGAGTATCTTGTAATAACACCCGGAATGCAAGACTTTTTTCGCCATTTTCCATCCCCTTGCCGCGATACACGTCGAACAGGGAAATTTCCAAAATCGTGGGTGATTTTTCCGCTTGCATACCATCCAGCATCGCCTGCACGGTAATATCCTCCTCCACCACCACAGCGATATCGCGTCGTATTAGCGGAAATTTTGATATCTCCGCAGCCATCGGCAGCTTTCGTGTCAGCAGGATATCCAGATCCAATTCGAACAATACAGCGGAATCAGGCAAACCAAGCTTTTGCTGCCAGCGGGGATGAAGTTCTCCCAGATAGCCGGCGATTCTTTCACCCAAACGAATTCGGGCCGATTTACCGGGATGCAGGGTGGGATGGGAAACTACCTCAAAATTCGGCAGTGCGGGCCAAAAGAGCGCCTCGATATCCGCCTTTACATCATAAAAATCCACTCTGCGAGCGGACATTCCCCACTGTTCCGCTACGGCGTCTCCATAGCAAAGTCCAGCCAGTTTCTCCGGTTGCGCATAAGTTTCACCTTCTCTCACGAAGCAACACCCGATCTCGAACAGTCGCACTCTGGCCTGCTTGCGGTTAAGATTGAATTGCAAGTTTGATATCAGGCCGCCAAGCAGGCTGCTACGCATCACCCCCATCTGACTGGATAGCGGATTTTTCAATGCTATTGGTGCTTTCTCCCCCGCCAGCTCCAATTCCCATGAGACATCCACGAAAGCATAGTTGATGACTTCCTGGTAGTCTCGTCCTACCAGAATCTGCCGCAACTGCGGCGATGCGTGTACGGATTCAGACGCGGGCAACATGCCCAGCTTTGCATGGGGAAACGCCGCTGGAATATGGTTGTATCCGTAAATGCGTGCCAATTCTTCAATCAGGTCTTCTTCTATGGCGAGATCGAAACGGTAACTCGGCGGCGTTACACGAAATACACCGGCCACGCCGGCCGTAGCGGAAAAATTGAATTGCAAGCGCCGTAATAGCGTGGCGGCCGTGGCCTCATCAAGTGTGATGCCCAGCACTCTTCGCGACCGCTCCAACCGCAGATCAATCGGATTGCGTTGCGGCAATTTATTCCTGACTTCAGTAATCGGGCCCGCCTTGCCGCCACAAATATCGAGCACCAGATTTGTGACGCGTTCCATCGCATTGCGCGTGGCGGCAAAGTCCACGCCGCGTTCAAAACGGTGCGCCGAATCGGAACTGAAGCCCAGGCGGAAAGATTTACCGGCGATTACCTCCTGACTGAAAAATGCGCTTTCCAGAAACAGGCCGGTTGTACCTTGCTGCACGCCACTTTCATTCCCGCCCATGATACCTGCGAGCGCCAGCGGCCTGGCCTCATCGGCGATCACCAGCATGTCGGGCTGCAAAACGAGGTCTTCACCATTCAGCAATTGGAGCATTTCGCCGGATTCGGCATAGCGCACATGGATTGCACCCGCACCCGTACGCCCGCCCGTAATCCTGGCCAGGTCGAAAGCATGAAGCGGCTGGCCGGTTTCCAGCATGACATAGTTGGTCACGTCCACCACTGCGTTGATCGTGCGTATCCCACTGCGCTCCAGGCGGCGAATCATCCATTGCGGCGTGGAAACATCAAGAGATATTTCACGTACTACTCGCCCACAATAAAGTGGACAAGCATCCGGCGCATCCACGTATACCGCCAGACTTTCGTCGATCCGATCCTGTACCGGTTCGATTTCGAGCGGCTTAAGCATTCCGGAAGTAATCGCCGCCACTTCCCGCGCTATGCCGGATAGCCCCAGGCAATCGGCACGGTTGGGTGTCAGCTTGAGTGTAATAAGGGTATCATCCAGTTCGTAATAATCGCGGAAATCCACACCTGTTGGCGCATCGCCAGGAAGCAGCAACAAACCCGCCTCGGTTTCTTCCAAACCGAGTTCCCTGGCTGAGCACAGCATGCCGGAGGATTCGACCCCGCGTATCCTCGTCTGCTCAATGACAACCTTGGGCAGTTGCGCACCAGCTAAAGCACATGGCACTTTTATACCGGCGTGAACATTCATCGCACCACAGACGATTTGTAGCGGCTGGTTACCTGCGGTAGAGCCAGCGTTCACTTGGCAGACTTTGAGGTGATCGGCGTCTGGATGTTTTTCCACGGACAGAACTTCAGCCACCACCACCTTGTTGAAAGCCGGGGCGACAGGCTCGATGGCTTCCACTTCCAGACCCGCCATGGTCAACGCATGGGCGAGATCACGGGTGGATAATGCTGGATCAACAAAAGTACGAAGCCAATTTTCAGAAAATTTCATGAGCGCCTGGTTTGCCGCGAAAGAAACGGTTCATGTTCTATGGGTATTGCCACCAATCTGAATCCACGAGAGCGTCCGCCGTGCGGTTGCCTGTCTCGTTTAATGAAAATCTCATGCGCCTGAAAAATAGTTCTTAATGTGTCACAAGTATTCATCTACAGAGTGCAGCGAAATTTTTATGCCCACCCTATTCTGAGAACCGAGGCAATGACAAAGTCAGCGATTACCGGAATCGGGATTGAATTGGATCGATTGACTGAAGCGCTCTAATTGAACTGCTTAAGGAATCGCAAATCATTCTCGAAAAATAAGCGCAAATCGTTCACGCCATACCTCAGCATCGCCAGGCGCTCCACTCCCATGCCAAAAGCGAAGCCAATATATTTTTCGCTGTCTATATGAGCATGTTTAAAAACATTAGGATGCACCATGCCGCAACCCAGGACTTCCAGCCAGCCTGTGTAACTGCATATACGGCAACCACTACTACGGCACATCACGCAACCAATATCCATTTCCGCAGATGGCTCGGTAAACGGAAAGAAAGAAGCGCGGAAGCGCACCGGCAAATCGTCGCGCTCGAAAAAATGTTGCATGAAATCCGCTAGTACACCCTTTAGCGCCGCGAAATTGGCGTTTTCATCCACCCATAAACCCTCTACCTGATGAAACATGGGGGTATGCGTCAGATCGGAGTCGCAACGATATACCCGCCCTGGCGCGATTACCTTTAAGGGCGGCTGGTTGTTTTGCATATATCGTATCTGTACCGGCGAAGTATGTGTACGCAGCAAATGCTCATGATGCTCATTATTCCCGCTACTGCCATCGTCGACGTAGAAGGTGTCGTGCATCGCCCTTGCCGGATGATTTTCAGGAATGTTAAGCGCGGTGAAATTGTAGAAGTCGGTTTCGATCTCAGGGCCTGATGCCACCACAAAACCAATTGAACGAAATAATGACTGGATACGCTCCAGCGTAAGTGTTACCGGATGCAAGCCGCCCATTCCCAGGCCACGGCCGGGCAGCGTCACATCCAGTGTCTCACCGATCAACTGCGCCTCCATCTTTTTTTCCTGTATCGCATCACGACGGAGCTTAAGTGCTGCTTCCAGGGATTCCTTCGCCTGGTTGATGCGGCTACCCATTGCAGGCCGTTCTTCCGGTGGTAGCTTGCCCAATCCCTTCAGCAATTCGGTTAGTCTGCCGTTGCGGCCGAGATAGCATGCCTTGGCCTGCTCCAGCTCAATGGCATCATCTATGCCATTGAACAGACTAATGGCTTCACTAAGGAGGGAATCCAGATTATTCATGAGAACGCAATAGGGAGCTCAGTTACCACAAGAAAAAAGGAGGCAAGGCGCATCTGCCTTTAGCCTCCTCGCGGTTCTCGGTACAACCGGCTATATGGCCAGGCTGGCCTTGGCTTGTTCAACTATTTTCACGAAAGCCGGCTTGTCAAATACGGCAATATCAGCCAGCACCTTGCGATCCACTTCAATCGCGGCCTTCTTCAAACCGTTCATGAATACGCTGTAGGATAGGCCACATTCGCGCGCAGCCGCATTGATACGGGCGATCCACAAGGCGCGAAACTCACGCTTCTTCTGGCGACGATCACGGTACGCATACTGTCCCGCTTTCATCACCGCTTCCTTGGCAATGCGATAGACGTTTTTGCGGCGCCCGCGATAACCCTTCGCCAGATTCAGCACTTTCTTATGACGGGCGTGAGCCGTTACACCACGTTTTACTCTTGGCATGGCAGTCTCTCCTTAAGCGTAGGGCATCATGGCGCGCACGGACGCCACATCGCTGCAATGAACGCCAGCGGTACCACGCAATTGGCGCTTGCTCTTCGTGGTTTTCTTGGTAAGTATGTGGCGCTTGAATGCCTGCGAACGTTTAACGCTGCCGCCGGCTCGCACTTTAAAGCGCTTTGCCGCACCACTCTTGGTTTTCATCTTTGGCATGACACAACTCCTGTTTTAATATGACGCCGGGTGTTTCCTGTTGGAACGCTTTTAAGACCCGAAAATCACTTGTTGTTCACCCGCCACAGATTATCTGTGCCGGGCTTGCTGCTATCGACGCAGAGCTCGACAATCCCTGCCTAACGTCACTTTCCAAACCTCCGGCCGCTATGGTGCCGCACCCGAATCCATTGCGGATGTGGCGCCATCAGTCTCCGCCTTCGGCTTGCTTTCCTTCGGCTTGGCTACTTTTATTTCCTTTTTCCGGGGAGACAACACCATTACCATCTGCCGCCCCTCCATTCTGGGAAACTGCTCCACCACCGCATGCGGCTCCAGATCACCCCTTATCCGCTCCAGCAAGCGCACACCGAATTCCTGATGCGCCATTTCACGGCCGCGAAAGCGCAACGTAATTTTAGCTTTGTCACCCTCTTCCAGGAAACTGATCAGGTTGCGCAGCTTGATATGGTAATCGCCGTCATCGGTGTTGGGCCGGAACTTGACTTCCTTGATCTGGACTTGTTTTTGTTTGAGCTTGGCTTCGTGTTTTTTCTTGCTTTCCTGATAACGAAACTTGCCGTAATCCATCAATCGGCACACCGGCGGCTGGGCGGTAGGCGCAATTTCGACCAAATCCACCTCGGCTTCCTCCGCCATGCTATTGGCGATCGCCAGAGAGACTACACCTATCTGCTCTCCTTCCACACCAATCAAGCGCACTTCCGGCGCATTAATCTCCAGATTGATACGCGCTGCTTTTTCCTGAACTATAGTAGTTCCCCAAGTCTGTTAATAAATCAAGCCGCGCCGGCTCTGATGGATGCTTCCGCTTTCAGCCGCTCAATCAACGTCTGCAAAGACATCTGGCCGAGATTCGAACCCTCGCGGGTTCGCACGGAAACCATTTTCGCCGCCACTTCCTTGTCGCCCACTATGATCTGATAGGGCAGTTTTTGTAAACTATGCTCCCGTATTTTATAAGTTATTTTCTCATTTCTCAAGTCCGCATACACTCGAATGCCATTGTACTTGAGTTCATCGGCCACTTTTCGGGCATAATCCGCTTGTCCCCCGGATATATTCAGCACCACCGCCTGATCCGGCGAAAGCCATAACGGGAGCGCCCCTGCGTGGTTTTCGATGATAATGCCGATAAAGCGCTCCAGCGAACCAAGAATCGCCCGATGGAGCATCACCGGCACGCGGCGGGAATTATCCTCGGCAACGTATTCAGCGCCTAACCGCTCCGGCATGGAAAAATCCAGTTGCAGCGTACCGCACTGCCACACACGTCCGATGCTGTCCTTAAGAGAAAATTCTATCTTGGGTCCATAGAAAGCGCCTTCGCCGGGCTGCAAATCCCAATCGAGCTTTTTATGGTTCATTGCCGATTGCAATGCGGCTTCCGCCTTATCCCACTGTTCTTCCGAGCCAACACGCTTTTTCGGGCGGGTTGAAAGTTTCACCAGGATTTCGTTAAATCCGAAATCGGTATAGACCTTGTGTAACAAATCAATAAATCGCACCGCCTCATCCTGCACTTGGGATTCGGCACAGAAAATATGCGCATCATCCTGAGTAAATGCGCGTACCCGCATGATACCATGCAGCGCACCCGATGGCTCATTCCGGTGACATGAGCCAAACTCCGCCAGCCTCAAAGGCAAGTCACGGTAACTTTTTAATCCCTGCTTGAATACTTGAACGTGACCGGGACAATTCATTGGCTTGACGGCAAAGTCACGATCTTCCGAATGTGTAATGAACATGTTCTCGCGAAAGTTTTCCCAGTGACCGGAACGCTCCCACAAACCTTTGTCCAGCACCGATGGCGTACGGATTTCCAGGTAATCATTATCGCGAAACACTTGCCGCATGTACTGTTCCACCTGTTGCCAGATGACCCAGCCTTTTGGATGCCAGAATACCATGCCCGGCGCTTCTTCCTGAATATGAAATAAATCCAGTTGTTTGCCGAGCCTGCGATGATCGCGTTTTTCCGCTTCCTCGAGACGATGGAGATAGGCGTCCTGATCCTCTTTTTTTGTCCAGGCCGTGCCATAAATCCGTTGCAGCATTTCATTGTGCGAGTCCCCGCGCCAGTAAGCGCCCGCCAACTTCATCAACTTGAATACCTTGAGCCTTGAAGTCGTGGGTACATGCGGTCCGCGACACAAGTCGGTAAAATTCCCCTGGGAATAGAGTGAAACATCTTCATCGCCAGGAATGGCTTCGATTATCTGAGCCTTGTAATGCTCGCCCTGATTCTTGAAAAAATTAATGGCCTCGGAGCGCTCCCACACTTTGCGCTCCACTTTCAGATTACGCGCGCTGATTTCCGCCATGCGCTTCTCTATCGCCTCCAGATCTTCCGGCGTAAACGGACGCTTGTAGGAAAAATCGTAATAAAAGCCATCTTCGATCACCGGACCAATAGTGACCTGGGCTTCCGGAAATAATTCTTTCACCGCATGTGCCAGCAGATGCGCGCTGGAGTGGCGAATGATTTCCAACCCTTCCGGATCTTTCTCGGTAACAATGGCCAGATCGCTGTCGGTCTCGATGCGGCTGGATGTGTCCATCAATTTACCATTCACTTTTCCCGCCAGCGCGGCGCGAGCCAGTCCCGCACCGATCGACGCCGCAACTTCGCCCACCGTCACCGGTTGCTCATACCTGCGTTCCGAACCATCCGGCAGACGAATGACAGTCACAACTTCTTCCTTTCGTAAGGGTAGCCTAAGCTATCAAGTATTCTCAAAATTCGCGGAAGCCAGCATTTTTTCCGCACGACTCGTGTTGTGCAAGCCGCATTCTCCCATAGCTCTCATTGAGCGACAACTCAATGCACCAATCAGAGACTGATCGAGACCTACGAACATCATGACCAATGCAGCGCCGCTCGCACAAGAGCCCCGGAAGAGGTTCTTTAGCTGATGCGGAAAAACAGCGATTCCCGCATGCTCCGATAAGTGGCATTACAGTCTTACTGCTACCGAGGACGGTATTGAGAAGCCTGCCAGGTTGTATAAAGCATGCGAAACGAACATTTCCACAAGGGAACTGCCCGGTTCTGATAAACCAGAGAAGATTAAGAAGAAAAGTTTAGGGAGACCCAAACAACATCGCCCGGACCAGCAATTCGCGCCCGTTGGGATCGCCTGTCTTGCCTATCACTTTCAGGCTACGGAACCTCTGAATAGGCTTCCGTGGTGCATACTGCGGGCAAAATCCACAAATTTATTCAGAGGTGGTCCAAGCCGAATAATCCATCGTTCTATGTAAAATTAAAAGCTGGCCTCACGCTTGAGCAGCTCTTCGATCTTGAGACCCACTTCCGATTGGCCTCCGAATACGGTCCCAATCTTCTTTTTGCTGAGATGCTCCAGATTGGTGGTATAGGCTTGAGCGGGTAGCGGGAAGAATTTAACTTCTTTAACCAGCGTCACCGCATTGTTCATATAAAACTCGACAAGCTCCTTGACTTCAGGTTTCTCAGCCGCCTTGACGTTGACGTAAATAAAAATTGGGCGAGACAGGGGCTGATAGCTCCCATCTTCCACTGTTTTGGCGGATGGGAGGACGCCGCCTTTGCCTCCATCAACAGCGGCTGCTTTGACCTTCTTCTGATTCTCGACATAGTAAGCGTAACCAAAGAAACCGAGTGCGTTCTTGTCGCTTGCCACTCCCTGCACCAGCACGTTATCGTCCTCGGATGCGGTAAAATCGCCACGGCTCGACTTAGCCTTGCCGACGATAGCTTCCGTAAAATAGTCGAAAGTGCCGGAATCCGCACCCGCACCATAGAGTTTCATCGGCTCGTCAGGCCACGCCGGATTTACTTGATTCCATCTCATGATTTTGCCCTGCGCAGTCGGCTCCCAGATTTTCTTTAACTCTGCGACAGTGATGGTTTTGGTCCAATCATTTTTCGGATTTACCACCACCGTCAACGCATCAAACGCCACTGGCATTTCGACATATTGCACGCCGGCTGCTTTGCAGTCATCCATCTCTTTTTTCAGGATGGGACGCGACGCATTGGCAATATCGATTTCCCCACGGCAAAATTTCTTGAAACCGCCACCGGTACCTGAAATACCGACCGTTACTCTAATTTTACCTTTCTTGGCTATTTGAAAATCTTCCGCCACCGCTTCGGTTATGGGGTAGACGGTGCTGGAGCCGTCTATTTTAACAACCGCGTCGGCGGCGCCTGCAACGCCGGCAGCGCCGATTAACATACCCAGTACGACCGATATCCCAAGTGCCTTTCCAGTTGGCAATCTTAACATTTCATTCTCCATTTAATTGATCAGATATCGTCAGGTACGCAATATGACCATACTAAGTCACCCATATTACCGTTTTGCGACATTGGCACGAATCGGCATTTGCGACTCATGGATTATGCCTATCGAACGGTTTGATCATAAAGGCAAATATGGGTGACAAAATTGCGACGCTCCGGGGAGCACATCTTATTAACAGCCATTTCCGCTGTTTAATTGCTTAATCCGCCGCGGCACTCCGCACAACGTCCGCAATCTTCTCCGCCCAATGTTCAACCCTCTGCTTAGATTCACCTTCCACCATTACCCGTATCAGTGGCTCGGTGCCTGATGCACGTAACAGCACGCGGCCGCTACCGTCCAGATCGCGTTCAGCTTCCGCCTGCGCCATTTTGATCGCCACATTGACGCGTGAATCGAATCCTTTGGGAACCTTGACGTTGATTAACTGTTGCGGATAAAGCGTTACCCCGCGTGTCAGCCCTGCCAAAGTCTTGCCGGTATCGCGCAGCGCATATAATACTTGCAGCGCGGAAATAATGCCGTCACCCGTGGTGTGCTTGTCGGTGCAAATAATATGGCCTGAGCCCTCACCGCCCAGCTGCCAACCTTCTTTCTGCATGAGTTCCAATACATAACGATCACCCACATTAGCGCGGGCAAAGGGAATATTCAGTTTCTTCAAACCATTTTCGACCGCGAGATTGGTCATCAAAGTCCCTGCCACACCCCCCTTGAGCAATCCCTTCCGCTGACGGTGTGCGGCAATAATGTAGATCAGCCGGTCGCCGTCATAGAGGGTACCTTTATTATCGACCATGACTACACGATCAGCATCGCCGTCCAGTGCAATACCGATATCGGCCCGATGCCGCCTGACAGCTTCCCGCAGGGCGGCACTATGGGTTGCACCGCATTCGTGATTAATATTGAGACCATCGGGCTGGACCCCGATGGCAACCACATCCGCACCCAGCTCATGCAGCACGTGCCCAGCAATTTGATATGCAGCCCCGTGGGCGCAATCAATCACGATGCGCAAGCCGCGTAGATCGAGGTGATTTGGAAAGGTACTTTTGCAGAACTCGATATAACGCCCTCTTGCATCATCGACACGCCGTGCTTTGCCGAGCTGCGCCGAAGGCATCGACTTGATGGGAGCATTCAATCCCGCCTCTATCTCATGTTCCGTGGCATCGGGCAATTTGCTACCCGCGGCGGAAAAGAACTTGATACCGTTATCCTCAAACGGATTATGTGAAGCGGAAATGACAATCCCCGCCTGCAAACGCAATGCACGGGTAAGATAAGCCACTGCTGGTGTCGGAGTGGGTCCGGATAACAGTACATCCACCCCGGCCGCGGACAATCCCGCCTGCAGTGCCGATTCCAGCATATATCCCGATATGCGCGTATCCTTGCCGATCAGTACTGCCGGACGTTCACCCTTGGATAAGTGCCAGTCGGAGGAAGCCAGAACCTTGCCGGCAGAATAGCCGAGATGCATAACGAATTCCGGCGTGATGGGTATTTCTCCTACACGTCCACGCACTCCATCAGTGCCAAAATATTTTCTGGTCATCGAAAAATTCCTTAAGTGGTCAGAATTGAGCGAGAGGCGCGCATGGCTTTCACCTCGGTGTTTTACCTTGCGAACACATGATCTTCATATGCAATCGGATCACGCGGGCATTGGGACAATATTCTGGCTGTTTTAAATGGCGGCATTCCTGAAACGCTAGACCATGCTTACCGCATCATAAACCGCCAGCGCATCCCTGGTCGCTTTGACATCATGTACACGCAAGATTCTAGCGCCCTTGGCTCTCGCCAGTAAAGCTGCGGCAACACTGGCATGAATCCGGTCACCCACCTCGTTGCCGGTGATCTTTCCCAACATGGATTTACGCGACAATCCCACCAGCACCGGTACACCCATATCCATGAATTGATCGAGATGGCGCAGTAATTCGATATTATGGCTCAGTGTCTTGCCGAAACCGAAGCCAGGGTCTATTACCAATCTCTCGCATGGAATACCCGCAGCTTCCGCCGCGTTCAGGCGCTGCCGCAAGAAGTCCTTCACTTCTGCTACCACGTCATTATACTGAGGATTAGCCTGCATGCTGAGCGGATCGCCCTGCATGTGCATGAGGCACACCGCGACACCGCCTTCCGCAATTACCTCAAGCGCACCAGGCGCCCTCAGAGCATTTACGTCATTAATCATGATCGCGCCGGCCTCTATTGCTGCCCGCATCACTTCCGGCTTGGATGTATCCACCGAAACAGGCGTGTTCATGCTTGATAAGGCCTTCACCACCGGAATGATACGATGCAGCTCCTCTTGCACACTCACTGGAGTGCCGCCGGGACGAGTGGATTCACCCCCAATATCCAGCAAATCAGCACCCTCTTCAATGAGGTGCGCCGCGTGGCGCAGAGCACTTTCTGTCGACGCATACAAACCACCGTCAGAAAAGGAATCTGGCGTTACATTGATGATCCCCATGACCAGAGGGCGGGATGAAACGAGATTTTGAAATTGCCTCAAGGAAAGACCGCGGACACCGAAGAGTTCGTTGACGGGAGGAGACGCAGGGTTGACTGAGTATACATACAAATAAGACGGGACAAGCCCGCCTTATTTGCTTCGTATCCTCTCTACGCTCAAACTTCCTGAGCGGGAGTCGCTGTTGTTGCCGGTGCCGCCGGAGGTGTATTGTCTTTCGGCGGCGGAGGCGCAGATTTGGTGGGTTTGGGCGGCCGTGGCGCACGACCTTCCATAATGTCGCCAATCTGATCGGAATCTATGGTTTCCCATTCCAGCAGAGCTTTGGCCATGACTTCGATCTTGTCGCGGTTTTCCTCGATCAGCTTGCGTGCCAAGCCATATTGTCCGTCAATAATGCGACGAATTTCTATGTCCACTTTCTGCATGGTGGCTTCGCTTACGTTCTTGTGCGTCGTAACGGAGCGACCGAGAAAGACTTCTCCCTCGTTCTCTCCATATACCATTGGACCCAGAGAATCAGACATGCCCCATTGCGTGACCATGCGCCGGGCCATCTCGGTGGCACGCTCGAAGTCGTTGGACGCACCCGTCGTCATCTGCCCCATGAACACTTCCTCGGCGATACGTCCCCCAAAAAGCACGGCAATGTTCTGCAGGATCTCCTCGCGATCCATGCTGAAGCGGTCTTCCGTCGGTAATTGCATCGTTACGCCCAGCGCACGTCCGCGAGGAATAATGGAAACTTTATGCACCGGATCGGTTTTAGGCAGCAGTTGTGCCACCACCGCATGGCCAGATTCGTGATAAGCCGTATTGCGCCGTTCGCGCTCCGGCATCACCACAGAACGGCGTTCCGCACCCATGAAAATCTTATCCTTGGCACGCTCGAAATCGTCCATATCAACGAGCCGCTTGCTACTCCGTGCCGCAAACAGTGCTGCCTCGTTCACCAGATTGGCGAGATCGGCACCCGACATCCCGGGCGTGCCACGTGCGATGATCTCCGCATGCACATCGGGCGCAATCGGTACCTTGCGCATATGTACATGCAATATCTGCTCGCGTCCCCGTATATCCGGTAACGGTACCGTTACCTGCCGATCGAAGCGACCGGGGCGCAGTAGTGCCGGATCGAGCACGTCAGGCCGATTGGTGGCCGCAACGACAATCACCCCTACGGCCCCTTCAAAACCATCCATTTCTACAAGCAACTGATTCAGCGTTTGTTCACGCTCATCGTTACCACCTCCCAGGCCTGCACCACGTTGACGGCCAACCGCATCAATCTCATCGATGAAAATAATGCAGGGTGCATGCTTCTTCGCTTGCTCAAACATGTCTCGTACTCTTGCAGCACCCACCCCGACGAACATTTCCACAAAATCGGAGCCGGAAATACTGAAAAACGGAACTTTGGCCTCGCCTGCAATGGCACGCGCCAGAAGCGTTTTACCGGTGCCAGGATTCCCCACCATTAGAACGCCACGGGGAATACGTCCCCCCAGCTTCTGAAATTTGCTGGGATCGCGCAAAAAATCGACCAACTCGGAAACTTCCTCTTTGGCTTCCTCGCAACCCGCTACGTCGGCAAACGTCACTTGATTGGTAGATTCATCAAGCATGCGTGCCTTGCTCTTCCCGAATGAGAACGCGCCACCACCCCGGCCCCCGCCCTGCATCTGACGCATAAAGAAAATCCACACGCCGATCAGTAACAGCATCGGAAACCATGAAACGAAAATATTCATCAGCAGCGACGGCTCTTCTTCCGGTTTGGCGTCGATAATGACGCCGGCCTTAAGCAAGTCACTGACCATCCAAGGATCGGAGGGTGTGTAGGTAGTGAATCGTCTACCATCGGATTTAGTGCCTTTCAGCGTGCGGCCTTCGATGGTCACCTTGGCGATTCTGCCCTGCTTCACTTCCTCGATGAATTGAGAATATTCCATCGGAGCTTGTGCAGTCTGCCGCGTGCTGAACTGGTTGAACACTGTCATCAGCACCAAAGCAATCACTAGCCAGATGGCCATGTTTTTAATGAGATTGTTCAAGATAGCTCCTTGGCTCGCGCCGTCAAAATCCTTGAGTATTTCATTCTAAACCCATTTCAGGTTTTATAACAGCGAATAGCATGGATAAATGCCGCCACTGCCGCCTTGCTTCGGTAAAATATATCTCCTGCGGCGTATCTGGCCTAACTATGAAAATGGTTTAACTCCGCTTACCCAGGCCTAGCAAATAAATTTCACTACTGCGGCCACGAGACGCTTCCGGCTTTCGTGTTACCACCTTGCCGAACCCGGCACGCATCGCGCTTAGGAACTCCTCAAAACCGGAACCCTGAAACACTTTGACGAGAAAATTGCCGCCAGAGTTCAATTGTTCCAGGGAGAACTCCAGCGCGAGCTCGGCTAAATACATGCTGCGCGCCTGATCACTCACTCCTATGCCACTTATATTAGGTGACATATCTGAAATTACAAGATCAGGAGGGTACTTCCCCAATTCTTTTTTCAGTTCCGCCAAAATGGACGCTTCGCCGAAATCGCCCCTGATGAACGTCACTCCCGGCAGCGGCGCCATTTCGAGGAGATCCAGCGCGATTACTTTTCCCTTCCTGCCCAGCTTTTCCGCCGCCACCTGCGACCAGCCACCGGGAGCCGCGCCCAGATCCACCACCGTCATGCCTGGCCCGAGCAAATGATCGCGCCTGGCGATTTCAATCAACTTATACGCGGCACGTGAACGATAACCTTCTTTTTTTGCCTGCTGGACAAAAAAATCATTCACATGCTCTTTCATCCATGCTTTGCTGGTTTTGGCACGCTTCATCGCGTAAAATGCCGGTTTCCGAGAAATCTCATGCTAGCCCTTACACTGGATCATCGACGTGCGCTCCGGGCGCTTGCCCACACCATCCGGCCAATTGTCCGGATAGGCGCGGAAGGTTTGTCGGAAAATGTTATTCATGAGTTGGATCAAGGACTCAAAAGTCACGAACTGATCAAAGTCAGGGTGTTCAGCGATGGACGGGAAATAAGGAACGCGCTGCTCCAGGAAATGTGTCATCGCCTCGAAGCGGCGCCGGTGCAGCACATCGGCAAGATACTGGTAATCTATCGTCCCAAACCCGACGAAATTGCAAAGCCGGCTACCGCTGCATTCCGTAAAAAAAGAGAATCACGCCGAACCAAACGCAGCTTTCAAGCGTGACATGCGGCCGCAACCGATGAGCCCAATTTATTAGGCTTATTAGATATATCTCACACCAAGAATCTCATACTCCCGCACCCCGCCAGGCGCCAGGACCTCAGCTATATCTCCGGCATACTTGCCAATCAGGGCACGCGAAATGGGAGAACTGATGGAGATTTTTCCCTCCTTTATATCGGCTTCATCGTCGCCAACAATCTGGTAAGTCACTACCGTATCATTGGCGATGTCCTGCAAATCGATCGTTGCGCCAAATACACAAGCGCCACTGGCATCCAGCAACGCCGGATCGATGATTTGAGCATTGGAAAGTTTACTTTCCAATTCGGCAATGCGTCCCTCGATAAAACCTTGCCGTTCCTTGGCTGCTTCGTATTCGGCGTTTTCTGAAAGATCCCCGTGGGAACGGGCTTCCGCAATGGCGGCGATGACAGCGGGGCGCTGCACGGTTTTCATTTCTTGCAATTCGGCACGCAGTTTTCCCGCGCCAATCACGGTCAATGGAATTGTACTCATAGCCTATTACCACCTTCCTGTATTATATACGATGCATCGTCCAGACTATTTCGCAAGATTTCGGCATGACGAATCCAGTGCGATTGACAGGCGATTGCTTTTTTCATTAAACCGCACCGGGCGGCACCGCCGCTGCATGCAATTCCTGCAAGCGATAGGCCTGCAATTCTCGTAGGCTCGCCATACCGATGCACGCGGCGCGCGCACCCGCCAGCGTGGTGTAATACGTTACCCTTGCCTGCAATACGGCATGGCGGATCGAATAAGAATCCTGAATCGCACTCCGCTTATCTTCCACCGTGTTGATAATTAAATTCATTTCCCCATTTTTGATCATATCCACGATATGGGGACGCCCTTCCGCCATTTTGTTTACCGGTGTTACCACCAGTCCTGCTTCGATCAGCACCGTTGCGGTACCTCGAGTAGCATAAAGGGTGAATCCAAGTTCCGCAAGATTGCGGGCGATTTCCACCACCCGGGGCTTGTCCGACTGGCGCACGCTGATGAATACCTTGCCAGCGCTGGGTAGTTTGACTCCAGCAGCCAACTGTGACTTGACGAACGCTTCGGCAAAAGTATGTCCCACGCCCATTACCTCGCCCGTCGATTTCATTTCGGGCCCGAGTATGGTGTCCACCCCAGGAAATTTGATAAAAGGGAACACCGCCTCTTTGACTGAATAGTAGGAAGGGATCACCTCTCCGGTGACACCTTGACGGGCAAGCGTCATCCCGGTCATACAGCGGGCGGAAATCTTTGCCAGTTGCAATCCCGTCGCCTTGGACACGAAAGGGACCGTGCGCGATGCCCTGGGATTGACTTCCAGCACGTATACCGTATCACCCTGAATGGCGAATTGCACGTTCATCAATCCCACCACTTTAAGTGCACGCGCCATCGCTGACGTCTGGCGGCGCAACTCATCCTGCAGGACAGTTGAAAGACTGAAGGGTGGCAGCGAACAGGCGGAATCCCCCGAGTGCACACCAGCCTGCTCAATGTGTTCCATGATGCCGCCAATCAGCACGGCCTCTCCGTCACAAATCGCGTCCACATCCACTTCAATGGCATCATTGAGAAAACGATCCAGCAACACTGGTGAATCGTGCGAAACCTTCACCGCCTCGCGCATATAGCGTTCCAGGTACATCTGCTCGTGGATAATTTCCATGGCACGCCCCCCCAGCACATAGCTGGGGCGCACTACCAGCGGATATCCGATTTCATTTGCGGCGGCGAGTGCCGCTTCCGGGTTGCGCGCGGTACGATTTAATGGCTGCTTCAGCCCAAGCTGGTGCAACATCTTCTGAAAACGCTCGCGATCTTCTGCGCAGTCAATCATGTCGGGGCTGGTGCCAATGATGGGCACCCCATTAGCCTCGAGATCGCGCGCGAGTTTCAGCGGGGTCTGTCCGCCATATTGCACAATGACGCCCAGCGGCTTCTCCACCGCGACAATTTCCAGCACGTCCTCCAAGGTCAACGGTTCAAAATATAGCCGGTCGGAGGTATCGTAATCGGTCGAAACGGTTTCGGGGTTGCAGTTGACCATGATGGTCTCAAAACCGTCCTCCCTTAAGGCCAGCGCCGCGTGGACGCAGCAGTAATCGAATTCGATGCCCTGACCGATGCGATTGGGCCCGCCACCCAGCACCATGATTTTTTTTCTGCCGCTGGGCAGCGCCTCGCATTCCTCCTCATAGGTAGAGTACATGTAAGCAGTACGGGTAGCGAACTCGGCGGCACAGGTATCAACCCGCTTGTATACTGGACGCAAATCCAGTTGATGGCGCCTGGCGCGCACTTCGACCTGGGTGGTATTCATCAGCTTCGCCAGACGCTGGTCGGAGAAACCGCTGCGTTTCAGGTCGCGCAGCGCCTGCGGATCAAGCGTATCCAGCGTCTTGCCGGCAAGAGACTGCTCCTGTTTCACCAAATCGTCGATCTGCGCCAAAAACCAGGGATCAATGTGGGTAAGTTTGTGAATTTCATCCAATGCCATGCCGCAACGAAACGCGTCAGCCACATACCAGATTCGCTCGGGGCCGGGATCGCTCAATTCGGTTTCGATAATTTCAATATCGGTTGTTTTCTCATCCAGTCCATTAACGCCGATTTCCAGTCCGCGCAGGGCTTTTTGCAACGATTCCTGGAATGTGCGCCCAATTGCCATGACCTCGCCCACTGACTTCATCTGGGTGGTAAGACGGTCGTTGGCCTGAGGAAATTTCTCAAACGCGAAGCGCGGTATCTTGGTAACGACATAGTCTATTGCCGGCTCGAACGAGGCTGGCATCGCCCCGCCGGTGATGTCATTCCTGAGCTCATCCAGCGTATAGCCTACCGCAAGTTTCGCCGCAACCTTGGCAATGGGAAATCCGGTTGCTTTCGAAGCAAGGGCGGAAGAGCGCGACACGCGCGGATTCATTTCGATAACCAGCATACGGCCATCTTGCGGATTAATCGCAAACTGTACGTTGGAGCCGCCAGTTTCCACACCGATTTCGCGCAGCACCGCGATCGATGCATCACGCATGATCTGGTACTCTTTGTCCGTCAGTGTCTGAGACGGCGCAACAGTGATGGAATCACCCGTATGAACGCCCATTGGATCGAGGTTTTCGATGGTACAAACGATAATGCAGTTATCTTTCTTGTCACGTATCACTTCCATCTCGAATTCTTTCCAGCCGATCACTGATTCCTCAATCAGCAATTCCCTGGTGGGCGAGGCCTCCAATCCACGCTCACAAATGCCGAGAAATTCCTCGCGGTTGTAGGCAATGCCGCCGCCGCTACCGCCCATGGTAAATGACGGACGGATAATGGCGGGGTAACCCACCATCGCTTGTACCTGCAACGCCTCCTCCAGGCTGTGCGCTATGGCGGAACGCGCGGAACCCAACCCGATTCTGCTCATGGCCTGTTTGAATTTTTCACGATCCTCGGCCTTGTCGATCGCCTCACGCGAGGCGCCAATCAATTCGACACCATATTTTTTCAGCACGCCATTCTTTGCCAGGTCGAGTGCGCAATTCAACGCCGTCTGTCCACCCATCGTCGGCAGCAACGCATCAGGACGCTCGGCGGCAATAATTTTTTCCAGCATGGGCCAGATAATAGGCTCGATATACGTCGCATCGGCCATTTCGGGATCGGTCATGATAGTGGCGGGATTTGAATTCACCAGGATGACGCGATAACCTTCCTCGCGCAGCGCCTTGCACGCCTGCGCGCCGGAATAATCGAACTCACACGCCTGGCCGATGATAATAGGCCCCGCACCAATAATGAGGATGGAATTTATGTCGGTACGTTTAGGCATAGCACGGTGAAATGCAAAATGTGAAAGCGGCGCACCCTGCGTACGCTTCATATTCACGTCTCACCTTTTTCCCTCCATCAAACCGATAAATTTGTCGAATAAATAATCCAGATCGTGAGGCCCGGGACTGACTTCGGGATGCCCCTGAAAGCAGAATGCACGCTGGCCGATCAGTTCAAATCCTTGCAGACTGCCATCAAACAACGATACATGCGTAACCCGTGCATGCTTCGGCAGCGTCTCGATGTCTACCGCAAAGCCGTGATTCTGGCTGGAAATCATGACTCTTCCCGTATTCAGGTCCTGCACCGGATGGTTGGCGCCGTGATGGCCAAATTTCATTTTGATGGTTCTGGCGCCACTGGCCAGTCCCAGCAATTGATGTCCCATGCAAACGCCAAAAATCGGCACCTCCTTTTCAAGCAATTTCCTGGTGGCGGCGATGGCGTAATCACAGGGCTCGGGATCACCGGGCCCATTGGAAAGAAACACTCCATCGGGTTGCAATGCCAGAATTTCATCCGCCGATGTCTGCGCGGGAAGTACCGTAACCTTGCAACCGCGCTGCGCCAGCTTGCGAAGTATGTTGCGCTTGATTCCAAAATCGAGTGCGGCAACATGAAAGCGCGAGTTTTTCTGAACTTGATAGCCGCACCCCAGTTCCCATTCACCTTCGTTCCATTCATAAGGCTGATCACAACTCACCACCTTGGCGAGATCCATTCCGACCAGCCCGGGAAATTCTCTGGCATGCTCCAGCGCTTCAGCTTCATTGAAATTGCCCGTCATGAGACAACCGGCTTGCGCGCCCTTTTCCCGCAAGATGCGCGTAAGCTTGCGGGTATCAATATCCGCTATCGCCACTACGCCTTGTTGCTTGAGATATTCCGGCAAAGTCCGGGTTTGCCGCCAATTGCTGGAGAGCAAAGGCAGATCACGGATCACCAGACCGGCGGCATATACCCGCTCAATCCTGCCGGATTCAACGTCGTCGGGATTCGTACCCGTATTACCGATATGCGGATAAGTCAGTGTGACGATCTGCCTGCAATAAGATGGATCAGTCAGAATCTCCTGATAACCGGTCATAGCGGTGTTGAACACCACTTCGCCCGTGCTGATGCCTTCCACGCCGATGGATATGCCGCGAAAAATGGTGCCGTCGGCGAGCGCGAGAACGGCATGCGGGCGTTGTGACACGGGTAGCTCCTGGAATACTGACAAGGCGTGGAAAACGGGACAGGCTATCGCCTGTCCCGTTTCTCTGAACTTGAAATTATACGCCCAAAAGGCGCATCCTTCAACGAAATGCGGCAGTGCGATCAACCGGAAAACATTAGACAGTTTTATCTGCCAGCCGGGTTAACCGAAGCTACCCGCGCAACCCGAGCACGTCCTGCATATCAAACAAGCCACTTTGCTTGTCCACAAGAAAACGGGCGGCACGCAATGCCCCTTCGGCGAAGGTCGCACGACTACCCGCTTTATGTGAAATTTCGATGCGCTCGCCGGTCCCTGCAAACAGCACCGTATGGTCGCCTACAATATCCCCTCCGCGCACGGTGGCAAAGCCGATGGTGGCGGGCGCTCGCTCACCCGTATTGCCTTCGCGTCCATAAACAGCGACTTCCGGAAGATTTCTGCCAAGCGCCTGTGCCACTACCTCACCCATGTGCAGCGCGGTGCCGGAAGGTGCATCGATCTTGTGGCGATGGTGCGCCTCTATGATTTCGATGTCATAGCCTTCATTCAACACTTTGGCTGCCACTTCCAGCAGCTTGAACGTCACGTTCACACCCACGCTCATATTGGGCGCAAATACGATGGAGATGTCTTTTGATGCCGCTTTGAGATCTTCCTTTTGTTGTGTCGAAAAACCCGTGGTACCGATAACCATTTTCACGCCCAGCGTGCGGCATACCGCAAGATGCGCGAGGGTTCCTTCAGGACGAGTGAAATCAATCAGTACATCGCTCCCGGGAAGTGCGGCGGAAACATCATCGGTAATGGTAATGTTGCATGGCGCGCCAATCAGCTCTCCGGCGTCCTTCTTGAGATAAGGGCTCCCCTCCCGCTCAAGAGCAGCGGATAACCGCATGTCCGGCGTCCGCGCAACCGCTTCCAGCAGAGCACGCCCCATGCGGCCCGAACTTCCGGTAATGGCAATATTCAATGTCGTCATCTATATTCTGAAGTTTCTGTGAATCATCGTGCCGAGCTTGACGAATGAGCGAAAATGAGCGGCCAGCCATTGAACTTGGATGAGCCAGGTTAACCTCTACTCTTTCGGCTGATCCGCTTCTCTACTTCCCCTGTCTCCCGCTTGTGATGGCGTTTGCCTGGAAACTACCGGCTTCGGTTCCGATAAAACTGGAGCCTTGCTCACCATCGAAGAATCGCTGGATGCCGGAACACTGCTTGGAGCCGGAATACCGCCTGGCGAAATAGCACTCAAAGCGGGACCATTGCCTTCGTTAGCGATGGGTTTGATCACCTCATCTACCGGCTGAGGCAGGATCGCGGCCTGCGAAGGAGGTGCCTGCCTTAAGCTGGACATCTCCGGCTCCCGTAGCGCAGTGGCATCAACCGGGGCTGGAGTGCCGCTTTCCACGTTAGCCATGGATCTGGTTGGATCAACTGGTTGAGGTGGAGCAAAAGCGAGTGTGGGTGCAAAGCTGCCACCCACACGCACTACTTTATCATCCTCGAAAAACACCGTCAGTTGCCGTTGCTCAACCAGATTACCCTTTTGCTCAAGGCGATAAACGTAGTCCCACCGGTTGTCGTGAAAAACATCACTAATCATTGGCGAACCCAGCGCGAAGCGTATTTGCGATCGGGTCATGCCAGGTTTTAGTTTATCCACCATTTCCTGGGTAATAACATTCCCCTGCTGAATCTCGATTTTGTAGACCAGAGATGGAACAGACGAACATCCAGCGAGCAGTTGCAAAACAAGCAACGTGAGTATTTTCGCGCGCATCGCGGCAGCGTATGTTTCCAAAGCAGACTTAACGTTATATGATACAGCAAATCACTTACAGGATGGATATAGCCATGAGCAAGCCGAATGATCTTAAAACCATGGGCCTGAAGGCCACGCTGCCGCGGCTTAGAATACTGGGGCTATTCGAAAACAGTCCAGTACGGCACCTATCGGCGGAAGATATTTACAGAACACTTATCGGTGAAGGTGAGGATATCGGTCTTGCCACAGTCTATCGGGTGCTGACACAGTTCGAGCAGGCGGGTTTGCTTGAACGCCACCATTTTGAGAGTGGCAAGGCGGTGTTTGAACTTGCCAGCAGCAGTCACCACGACCATCTGGTATGCCTGCAATGCGGTCGCGTAGAAGAATTCTATGATGCGGAAATTGAGAAGCGTCAAGTTAGAATTGCCAAGGATCGTGGCTTCACCATACACGAGCACTCGCTGGCACTTTACGCGGATTGCACCAAGCCGGCATGCCCGCATCGGAAAACATAAGAAAAACGGAATAAAAAGAAGCGAGGTTGATTCCACTACCCTCACTCATCGCGGAAATCTATTCGATTAACCTGCACGACCCGCTCCATTGCGTCCGTGCGTGAACATCAATGCCGCTCGATCCGCTGTCAAGGGGTTGACCAACGATGAGCTAACCGTTACTGTTCAGTGTTTTATTTATCATTTTGCCGGCACCCAACATTAGGATCCAAGAAAGCATGAGCACGGAATTAACGGGCGCTGAAATTACAGTGCGTTGTTTGCAAAAAGAAGGGGTGGATTATATATTTGGCTATCCCGGCGGAGCCGTGCTGTATATTTACGACGAGTTGTTCAAGCAGGATAAGGTCAAGCACGTCCTGGTGCGTCATGAGCAAGCGGCCGTGCACGCGGCGGACGGCTACGCCCGCTCCAGCAACAAAATAGGCGTGGCATTGGTAACATCCGGTCCTGGCGTGACTAATGCGGTTACCGGAATCGCCACCGCCTATATGGATTCGATCCCGCTGGTCATCATCAGCGGACAGGTGCCTACTCACGCCATTGGGCTGGATGCATTCCAGGAAGTCGATACCGTGGGCATCACGCGTCCCTGCGTCAAACATAACTTTCTCGTGAAAGACATCAACGAACTCGCCACTACGATCAAGAAAGCGTTCTACATCGCTTCAACCGGCCGCCCTGGTCCGGTACTGGTGGACATACCGAAAGACGTGAGCCAGCAGAAGACCGGATTTACCTACCCGGAAACGGTCAGCATGCGCTCCTACAATCCCGTCACCAAGGGGCATTCCGGGCAGATCAAAAAAGCGGTACAACTCATATTGGGGGCCAAGCGGCCGATGATTTACACGGGTGGCGGGGTCATTTTGAGCGATGCCGCCACACGGTTGACTGATCTGGTACGCATGCTGGGTTTTCCCTGCACCAATACATTGATGGGACTGGGCGGATATCCCGCCACCGACAAACAGTTTGTCGGGATGCTGGGAATGCATGGTACCTACGAAGCCAACATGGCCATGCAGCATTGCGACGTGCTAGTGGCCGTTGGCGCCCGTTTCGACGACCGCGTGATCGGCAACCCGAAGCATTTCTACAACGAAGACCGTAAGATCATACACATAGATATTGACCCATCGTCCATTTCCAAGCGCGTGAAGGTGGATGTTCCCATTGTCGGCAGTATTTCCGACGTATTGGATGAACTCATAAAATTACTTAAGGCTGGTAAAGAGAAGCTTGATCAATCCGCTCTTGACGCATGGTGGACGCAGATTGATTTGTGGCGTGCGCGCGATTGTCTCAAGTATGATCGTGCAAGCACCATCATCAAGCCGCAGATGGTGATTGAAAAACTCTATAAAGTGACCAAGGGAAACGCTTTCATTACCTCGGATGTCGGCCAGCACCAGATGTGGGCGGCGCAGTTTTATAAATTCGATTTACCGCGCCGATGGATCAATTCCGGCGGCTTGGGAACCATGGGCTTTGGTCTTCCGGCAGCAATGGGGGTGCAGTTCGCCAACCCTAAGGGTGCGGTAGCCTGCGTGACTGGCGAAGCCAGTATCCAGATGTGTATACAGGAGCTGTCCACCTGCAAGCAATATAACCTTCCCCTCAAGATCGTTAATTTGAATAATCGCTACATGGGAATGGTGCGTCAGTGGCAGGAGTTCTTCCATGGTAACCGTTATGCTGAATCTTATATGGATGCACTGCCGAATTTTGTCAAACTGGCCGAGAGCTATGGTCATGTCGGCATGAAAATCGAACAGCCCGGCGATGTCGAAGGTGCGTTAAAGGAAGCGTTTAAACTCAAGGACCGATTGGTATTCATGGATTTCATTACCGACCAGACCGAGAATGTCTTCCCGATGGTACCTGGCGGCAAAGGCCTCTCTGAAATGATTCTGGTATAAATCTACCTTTGGCAGCTGATCGCTCATTTTTCAACTTTAGCAAATGATCCACAATAACTTTTTACATCACTTTACTTCCACTTTTTTGGTGGGTTCGCTACCACTGCCGGGCTTAGGTTAAAAAATGCGACATATCATTTCCCTGTTGATGGAAAACGAGGCGGGGGCCTTGTCTCGTGTGGCCGGCTTGTTCTCTTCCCGCGGCTACAATATTGAGTCGCTTACCGTGGCGGCCACCGAAGATCCCACTTTATCTCGCATGACGCTGGTTACCGCTGGATCGGATGATGTAATTGAGCAAATCACCAAGCAATTGAACAAGCTTATCGAAGTGGTCAAAGTGGTGGATTTGAGTGACGGTGTTCACATCGAGCGCGAACTGATGCTGATAAAGGTGCGCGCCGTCGGCAACGATCGCGAGGAAATCAAGCGCATGGCCGATATTTTCCGTGGCCGGATTATTGACGTTACCGATAAATCCTACACCATCGAACTGACCGGCACCGGCTCCAAGCTTGACGCGTTTGTTGAAGCCATGGAGCGTAGCACGATTCTGGAAACGGTGCGTACCGGAGCCTCCGGCATCGGTCGTGGTGAACGAATACTAAAAATATAACAGTATCTTTTTTGATCTATGGGGCAGCGGGGTGCTCACCCGCCAGTTCTTGGCACTCTTCTAATTTGGGCGGAAAGGAAATTATGAACGTTTACTATGATAAAGATGCCGATTTGTCGCTCATCAAGGACAAGAAGGTAACCATTCTGGGTTATGGCTCGCAGGGCCACGCTCATGCCAATAACCTGAGCGACTCCGGTGTGACAGTTACCGTCGGCCTGCGCAGGAACGGAGCATCCTGGAGCAAGGCAGAGAAGGCTGGCCTGACCGTCAAGGAAGTAGCGGAAGCCGTGAAGGAAGCGGATGTCGTGATGGTACTGCTGCCGGATGAGGAGATCGCCGCCGTTTACAGCTCGGAGATTGAACCCCATCTCAAGAAAGGGGCCACGCTTGCGTTTGCGCATGGCTTCAATATCCATTATGGTCAGGTGTCGCCTCGCGAGGATCTCGACGTCATCATGATTGCGCCCAAGGGACCTGGTCATTTGGTGCGTTCAACCTACCTACAGGGCGGTGGCGTGCCCTCGCTCATTGCCGTGCACCAGAATACGTCTGGCAGAGCGCGCGAACTGGCGCTTTCCTATGCCGCGGCAAATGGGGGAACTCGGGGAGGGGTGATTGAAACCAACTTCCGCGAAGAAACCGAAACCGACTTGTTCGGTGAGCAGGTAGTACTGTGTGGCGGTCTTACCGCTTTGATTCAGGCGGGTTTTGAAACCCTGGTTGAAGCAGGGTATGCCCCGGAAATGGCCTATTTTGAGTGCCTGCATGAAGTCAAGCTGATTGTGGATCTAATCTATGAGGGCGGTATCGCCAACATGCGTTATTCCATCTCCAACAATGCCGAGTATGGCGATATTTCGCGCGGTTCACGTATTGTTACCGATGCAACCCGTGCTGAAATGCGCAAGATTCTTCATGAAATCCAGATAGGTCAATACGCCCGCGAGTTCATTCTGGAAAACCGCGCTGGCGCACCCATGCTTAAAGCCAGCCGCCGCCTCGCATCCGCTCATCAGATAGAAACGGTTGGTGCGAAACTGCGCGATATGATGCCGTGGATCAAGAAGAACAAGCTGGTTGACCAGGCAAAGAATTAGGGATTGATGGAAAGCGGAAGATGAACGGGAGCGGGACGCTATGGAGCGCCGCAACCACCACCATTATTTGTTTTATGGGTGACTTCCGTCTCTTCGAATCGTGGCCCGGCGGATGGCGCAATGCTCAGTCGTTATAATTTTCGCGTCGGAATCGCCGGGCTAGAATGAACCGTAAGCGTTTGGTGGTTGATCGCTCTTTTTTTAGCTCATTTGCCAACTAAGCGACATGCCTAGCAATGGTTTCTTACCTCATTCTACCTTCACCCTTTGGATGATTTCGCTACAGCTGCCGGATTTAGGTTAGAAATATCTGCGCAACAACACGCATACATCCGCACGGATGTGGGGCCGGTCATCTTCCCTGGCTGCCGGTATATTAGTTTATTCATTTCACCACTGTTTACCAGCGGCAGATAACCGTTTACCATGCATCGGTCTTCTTCGGTATTGCACATATAATGCATGATCCTCATTTGCCACGTCTCATGCTCAAATCCAAATTGCGCCGGCGGGGCATTTACTTACTACCCAACTTATTCACCACCGCCGCGTTGTTTGCCGGCTTTTACGCCATCGTACAGGCGATGAACGGTCGTTTTGAACACTCCGCGGTATCAATTTTCATTGCGATGGTGCTGGATGGGCTGGATGGCCGGGTAGCGCGGCTGACACACACCCAGAGCGAGTTTGGTGCGGAATACGATAGCCTGTCCGACATGGTTTCGTTCGGTGCCGCCCCCGCGCTGGTGATATACGAATGGGCCCTGAAGGGCATGGGTAAGTGGGGCTGGATTGCTGCTTTTATTTACTGTGTCTGTGCTGCGTTGCGTCTCGCACGTTTCAATACCAACATAGAGATAGTGGACAAGCGATTTTTTCAAGGCTTACCCACTCCGGCTGCGGCCGCTCTGATTGCAGGACTGGTTTGGGTAATGCTGGACTTCGAAATAGCAGGGCCGGATATCCGATGGCTCGCGTGGGGTATCACACTGTTTGCCGGACTGACAATGGTCAGCAACCTCCCCTATTACAGCGGCAAAGCAATTAATCTGCGCAAGAGCGTACCCTTCATTACCGTTCTGTTTCTGGCGCTGTTTTTCTTTGTGCTGATTCCCAGCCACCCTCCCGTTGTGCTATTTTGCCTATTCCTTCTTTATGCTCTTTCCGGTTATGTTATGTGGCTGTGGCGCCTGATAAAAAGAAAAAAAACGACGGAAGCCGCTACGTAGCCCGGATCTTTCACCAAACTGGCCTGAAAATTGTCGTGGCGTTATGAATCATGGCATTTGATGAGAACGTTGCGATCCAGTTTGTGCCACCAGCCTTCGGTGAAATATCCGGGCTTGTGCTCCTCTCTGTTTGTGGGCATGCATGACAGGTGTAAATCACGACGTCAAACTGGTGGCCTATCACATAGCTTTTAAAAATTGCTCACGACCACTTAACATTTCCCTAATGCTTGCTGTGCTATATTTTTAATCTCCCGTTGCTTCCGGCGGGATAGTGTGAAACCGGAAATCTTCTGAGCAAACCGGTTCTGGATGAACTATGATTTTAAGAGCGTCGCTCCATGCTGTCGAAGCTTGGACGAAGTAGTATGGGGTGCATGGAACTCTTTATGTACGTATGAATCGCAATTTTACCGGCTTTGATCTAACAAGCCATGCCGACAGGAGCGCGAACGATGAAAGCACGACTGATGCAGCAGGCATGCGCAGCGAGGGAGTAACGGCTATGTCCCTGACGGAGCACCCGGCCTGGAAGGCACTCGAAGCACATTACCACGTAATCAAGGATTTGCATTTGCGTCAGCTTTTTGCTGATGATCCCAAGCGGGGCGAGTACCTCACGGCAGAAGCCGCGGGCGTTTACCTTGACTACTCAAAAAATAGAATCACTGGCGAAACGCTACGCCTGCTTGTGCAGCTGGCCGGGGAATGCGGTTTGCGTAAACGCATTGATGCCATGTTCAGCGGCCAGCAAATCAATTCGACGGAACAGCGTGCCGCGCTTCACACTGCCTTGCGCGCACCCGAAAGTGAACTGATTGTTGTCGATGGGCTCAATATCGTACCTGCGGTGCATGCGGTGCTGAATCAGATGGCCGCTTTTGCTGATCAATTGCGTAGCGGCCAGTGGCAGGGATACACGGGCAAGCGTATTCGCAATATCATCAATATCGGAATTGGCGGTTCCGACCTGGGGCCGGTAATGGCCTATGAAGCACTGCGCCATTACAGCTTGCGTGACATGGTCTTCCGCTTTGTATCCAACGTGGATGGTACGGATTTTAAGGAAGCCACAACCGGCATCGACCCCGAAGAAACATTGTTCATTGTCTGTTCGAAAACATTTACCACGACCGAAACACTTGCTAACGCGCACGCGGCCCGTCAATGGACGCTGGATAAACTCAATGATGTCCGCGCCGTACGCAAGCACTTCGTCGCGGTCTCGACCAATGTCAAGGAAGTATCGAATTTTGGCATTGATCCCGCCAATATGTTCGGTTTCTGGGACTGGGTAGGCGGACGTTATTCAATGGACTCGGCAATTGGCCTTTCAACCATGATCGCCATCGGATCCGAAAATTTTCGCGCCATGCTGGCGGGCTTTCACGCAATGGATCAGCACTTCCGCACTGCGCCATTTGACAAAAATTTGCCCGTCCTCATGGGGCTGCTTGCGATCTGGTACAACAACTTCTTCCATAGCCAGACGATAGCTGTACTGCCTTATGATCAGTATCTCAAGCGCTTCCCGGCGTATCTGCAGCAATTGACAATGGAGAGCAATGGCAAACACGTGACGCTCGATGGCTCGCGTGTTAGCTATCAAACATCACCCATCATCTGGGGGGAACCCGGCACCAACGGTCAGCACTCATTCTATCAACTTATCCATCAGGGTACGCGCCTGATCCCTTGCGACTTCATCGGTTTCTGCCAGACCCTGAATCCCCTGGATAATCATCACGACCTGCTGATGGCAAATCTGTTCGCCCAGACCGAAGCATTGGCGTTCGGCAAAACCATGGATGAAGTAAAAGCCGAGGGTACGCCGGACTGGCTGTGCCCGCATCGGAGCTTTGAAGGTAATCGTCCTACCAACACTATCCTGGCCGAGCGTCTGACACCCCATACGCTTGGAGCGTTGGTTGCGCTCTATGAACATAGCGTTTTTACGCAAGGGGCGATCTGGAATATAGATTCATTTGATCAATGGGGTGTTGAACTTGGTAAAGCACTCGCTCAGCGCATTGTCCAGGAGTTGGAAAGTCCAGGCGAGCCACTATTGACACATGATAGTTCGACAAACGCGCTGATGCGGCGTTACGGTAAACTTAAGGGAGCGCCGTCATGAAAGTAGGCACGCGTCAAAGCAGCCAAACCTGAACAGGTAAAATTCACCTACGCAATTTTGCTTCCGGTACCGTCACAGTGAGATAGCATGATCCTAAATCAAAAGACAACCAGGAAAGTCAGCTTCCTTGCGGGAAAACTCGCCCAGTCATCAATGCTGCTGAATGTACCCAGACTTGTTACCTCCTACTACACGCAAATCCCCGACTGGTCGGTGCCAGCGCAAAGAGTTGCATTCGGCACTTCGGGGCATCGCGGCTCGGCCTTTGAAACAAGCTTTAATGAATGGCACGTGCTTGCCGCCACGCAATCTATTTGTCAGTACCGTAAACAGCAGGATATTAATGGTCCGTTATTCCTGGGTATCGACACACACGCTCTTTCCGAACCGGCATATGCCAGTGCACTTGAGGTACTGGCCGCGAATGGGGTCGAGGTCATGCTGTCCACCAATGGGGAATATACGCCCACTCCGGCGGTTTCTCACGCAATATTGACTTATAACCGCGGGCGGACGAAAGGACTCTCCGACGGTATAGTTATTACCCCTTCCCACAACCCGCCCGAAAGCGGTGGTTTTAAATACAATCCGCCCCACGGCGGCCCGGCGGGTGTCGAGATTACTGCCTTGATCGAATCCATGTCCAATGAGTTTTTGAAGAACGGACTCGACGGGGTGAAAAGGCAACGTTTCGAGGAGGCGTTGCATGCCCCTACAACGCATCGGTATGACTTTCTCAATACCTACGTCAATGACCTTGGCCAGGTCATTGATATGGATGCCATACGTGGCGCGAATATCCGCATGGGGGTGGATCCACTCGGCGGTGCCGGCGTACACTACTGGGGTGCGATCGCGGAACGCTATGGGTTGAATCTGACCGTTGTCAATGAGGCCGTCGATCCGACCTTCCGCTTCATGACACTGGATTGGGACGGCCGGATTCGCATGGACCCATCCTCCCCTTACGCCATGCATGGGCTGATTGATCTGAAAGATCAGTTCGACATCGCCTTCGCCTGCGACACCGATCATGACCGGCACGGGATCGTTACCCGGAGTATGGGCCTGCTGCCGGCGGATCATTATCTTTCCGTTGGCATTCACTACCTTTTTCGGCACCGCCCCGTGTGGAACGGTAACGTAGCGGTAGGCAAAACGGTGGTGAGCAGCCAGATGATCGATCGTATCACCGCAAAACTTGGTCGACGGCTTTATGAGGTGCCGGTCGGCTTCAAGTGGTTTGTGGAGGGTCTGCACGAAGGCTTCCTCGGCTTCTGCGGCGAAGAAAGTGCGGGCGCATCTTTCCTTCGCCTCGACGGCACGGCTTGGACGACGGATAAGGATGGAATCACGCCGGCATTGCTGTCGGCGGAAATTACCGCGCGCATGGGCCGTGATCCCGGTGAGCTATACCAGGAGTTGGAGCGCGAGTTTGGCAAATCCGTCTCTGAACGTGTTGACGCGCCAGCCACTCCGGAACAAAAAAAGATTCTGGCCAGACTTTCGCCACAACAAATACGTTCCGCAGACTTGGCGGGCGAAAAAATTGAGACCGTTCTCACCCACGCACCGGGCAATGATGCCCCTATTGGCGGTATTAAGGTGATAGCCAGGAATGGGTGGTTTGCAGCGCGTCCGTCCGGTACCGAAGACATTTACAAAGTTTATGCCGAGAGTTTCAGTGGTGTCGATCATCTGCACCGTATTCTTGAGGAAGCACAGACAATAGTTGCTGACGCGCTTGCTACGGCGACGAATGTCTAGACCACCTCAGATAACGAATGGGTGGCAGACCCCGTATACCCAGTAATCTGATTGCAATCATGCGCTGCTATATGTATTCCGCACTACGGAATCTCTGAATAGACCCCTTATAGAGCACATTGCCGGCAACCTTGGGGGGCGGGAACACTCGGAAGTTCCCTAATGGATTCTTCCGACCTTTGCTTCCGCGCTAGTGCCACTTAAATTCAATTCTTAAACAGGAGGTCAAGATGCAACTGGGGATGATCGGCTTGGGGCGCATGGGTATTAACATGGTGGGACGTCTGATGAAGGCCGGAAACGAGTGTGTGGTTTACGATCCTCGCGCTGAAGCCGTCCAGACTTCACGGTCGCAAGGTGCCGTCGGAACATCCTCGCTTGAGGAGTTGGTTGCTCGTCTGGCTACACCGCGCGTCATATGGTTAATGGTTCCCGCGGCACTGGTTGATGAGATTCTTTCGAAAATCGCATCACTGGTTGAGGCGGGTGACATCATTATTGACGGAGGCAACTCTTATTACCACGACGATATCAGGCGTGGCGCCGAGATGCGTTCACGCGGAATCCATTACGTCGATGTCGGGACAAGCGGTGGCATCGCTGGCCTTGAGCGTGGATATTGTTTGATGATCGGAGGTGAAAAAGAAATCGTCCATCACCTTGACCCAATCTTTGCTGCCCTCGCACCGGGCATTGACGCAGCTCCACGCACGCCTGGCCGCCAAGACAGCGAGGGCACGGCGGAGCAGGGCTACTTGCACTGCGGACCGCATGGCGCGGGTCATTTCGTCAAGATGGTCCATAATGGGATCGAATATGGTCTCATGGCGGCTTATGCCGAGGGTTTGAATATCCTGCATAGCGCCAATGCCGGCAAACGGGTGCAAGACATGGATGCGGAGACAACGCCGATGCGCAATCCCGAATTTTACCAATATGAGCTGGATTTGCCGGAAATCGCCGAAGTCTGGCGGCGAGGCAGCGTCGTGGCGTCCTGGCTGCTCGATCTGACAGCCGAGGCTTTGATTGACGATGCCGAACTCACCGAATTTTCGGGACGCGTCTCGGATTCCGGCGAGGGACGCTGGACAACGCTGGCTGCAGTCGACGAAGGTGTGCCTGTGCCAGTGATTAGCGCTGCGCTTTTCAGCCGCTTTGAGTCCCGTGGCAATGCCGACTATGCAGACCGGTTGCTCTCTGCCATGAGGAAGCAATTTGGCGGCCATGGCGAGAAAAAAGCGGGAGGGTGAGATGGAAGAGGCGGGCGGTAGCGCGGTCCCATCCGATGCGTTGGTGCTGTTCGGGATAACGGGTGACCTTGCCCAGAAAAAAATCTTTCCGGCGCTTTATGCGATGGCGAAGCAGGGTTCTCTCAATGTGCCCGTGGTCGGCGTGGCCTCTTCGAATTATAGCGTCGCGCAACTCCGCGACAAAGCGGCTGCGGCCATCAGGAAGGCCGGAGAAGTTGATGACCAGAATGCGCTGAATCACCTGCTTTCCCTGCTCCGGTATGTAAGTGGAAATTACAATAGCCCGGAGACGTTCAAAACTATCAAGGCGGCGCTGGGTGATGCCCGGCGCCCGGCGCATTATCTCGCTATTCCGCCTTCTCTTTTCGCGACTGTCATAGAAGGCCTTGGCGCCGCCCATTTAGCGGATCATGCGCGAGTAGTCGTTGAAAAGCCTTTCGGACGCGACCTGGCCTCAGCGCGCGAGCTCAATCGCGTCGCGCGCTCGGTATTTCCGGAAAACGCGATCTTTCGCATCGATCACTTTCTCGGAAAGGAGGCGATCATGAACATTCTCTATTTCCGATTCGCCAATTCATTCCTTGAGCCGATATGGAATCGGAACTACGTAGCCAGCGTCCAGATAACGCTCGCCGAGAATTTTGGCGTGGAGGGCCGCGGTGGATTTTACGAATCCGCAGGCTGCCTTCGCGACGTGATACAGAATCATCTTTTCCAGATCGTCGCGCTGCTCGCCATGGAGCCCCCTTCCTACAGGGGTTTTGGATCGGTTCAGGGCGAAAAAGCCAATATTCTTCGGGCCATGCGCCCGGTAATATCAGACGACGTGGTGCGTGGACAGTATGCCGGTTATCACAAGGAAGCGGGTGTTGCCAAGGATTCCGACGTCGAGACGTTTTGCGCTTTGCGCCTTTTCATTGACTCTTGGCGCTGGGAAGGCGTTCCGTGGTACTTGCGCTCGGGGAAATTTCTCGCAGAGACGGCAGCGGAAGTTATCGTCCAACTGAAGCCGCCCCCGCAACGGCTTTTCGCCGATTCGGGACCGGAAAATTGCAGCGCCAATTACTTGCGTTTCCGGCTTTCTCCCCTCTCCGCTATTGCCATTGCCGCCCGGGTCAAGCGCGCCGGCAAGGAATTTATTGGCGATCAGCGGGAACTCTGCCTGGTCGAAGAACACTTCGGGCGTGAATCGCCTTACGAGCGGCTATTGCATGACGCCATGATCGGCGATGGTGCTCTGTTTACACGCCAGGAAGCGGTAGAAGCCGCCTGGGCGACGCTTGATCCCGTTCTCACAACGCATCATCGGGCCCTTCCCTATAAACGAGGGAGCTGGGGACCCAAAGCAGCCGAGGCCCTCATCGCGCCAGATGGATGCTGGCACAACCCGGAGTCGAGAATCTGATGCGCTGTTACGCCGCGCCGCGGCACTGACTATGACATCAATGGCATAAGAAGCCGATGTCGGGCTCATGCTGCGGCTCATTCCTCCAAGAAACCCATCTCTCCAATAACGCAATCCACTGAAATCCGGTTCCAATGGGAGCTTTTGATAATTGGAATCCGGAATGAAGCACACCGCCATCATGATATTCATCCGACATATTACTGATATATATGGGGAAATAATGATATCTTCGTATAACTGGAAGGGTTAACGAATTTTTTACATTAAGACGACGCTTTTTTCACAGTTCGCATGTTATTTTTGGATTGCATAACGTCATTTCTGTCCTTCCATATCGAATGTCATAATCTTACGAGGACTTTCTTATGAATAAATCATTTTATTTTAAATTGACACAATCGGCTGCACTGGTTTCCGCTGTTTTTTTCTGTACATTACCCGCCGCGCAGGCAGATACGCTGGCGGATAATCTGGCTGCGATGGAGGCGCAAAGCCCCATTAACATCACCACGAATAACACAACTTTTGTCAAAAACTTATCTCCTCTTTTATTTACGTTGAATTCCGATACTCAGCTGAAGGTAATCAATAATGGCTCGCCTGGCGTGGACAAAACCGCCGCCAGAGCTAATCTTGTTGATCCAGGTGCCGGATCGGTAACGGTTGGCGGTGATACGTACAGGTTGTCCCAGTTCCACTTTCATGCACCTGCGGAGCATTTGGAGAACGGCTATAAATTTCCCATGGAGATGCATATGGTATTTGCCGATTCCAAAAATAACTTGCTTGTCGTAGGCAGATGGGTTGAGGAGGGGGCATTCAATCAGGCGCTTGACCCGATTTTCTCTAACTTGCCGCAGACCGTAACGGATACGCTCACAGTCGATCACTTCAATTTGAATGCACTGATTCCGGATAATCTGAACTCCTTTCGCTACGATGGATCACTCACAACGCCTCCATTCTCGGAGGGCGTAAAATGGGTTGACCTGGCGCAACCGCTAGATATGTCCGCGGCTCAAATTAATGCTTTCAGTTCGCTTTTTCCCAATGGTGATGCACGTGAGATTCAGGCACTCAATGGGCGAACGATACTCACCGATGTACCGGGATTTGCTACTGTCGCGGTGGTTCCTGAACCGGAAACCTATACCATGCTGCTGGCGGGACTGGGCCTGATAGGCTTTATGGCAAGACGGCGTCTTGTTAACGGGGGCTTTATGGGTTCTGTCGCATAAATTTCCGTAAGCAAGAAATAGTCAGCACGTTTTTTTTACTTCCACCATCCCGGAAGGATGGTGGAAGATTAAAACACGAATCTGCTGATCCCTCTAGATTCCCTCGAATTAATGATTCTCTCGTACTCGATTATTCTTTACCGGAGATCTTTGCGGAGATTAAGTACGCCGCTGGTCTCTGCCACAGCCTGGTAGTCCGGTGAAATGAAAGCGCGTGTCATTCCGTTCGTCATTATTTCTTTTCTATTAGCTTTCTCATCTCTTATCCATGCCCAGAATGGGGAATGGGCAAGTCTCAACGCCGAAGCGAGGTCACTCTATCAGAATGGTCAATACGACCAGGCGGTAGTGCTGGTTAAAAGAGCGCTTGATATCGCTCAAAGGGAATGGGGCCCCGATCATCCCAATGTGGCCCAGACATTGAACAATCTCGGCTTAATCTTTCATGGTCAGGGCGAGTACGCGCAAGCGGAGCCGCTCTATACGCGTTCGCTGGCAATCTGGGAAAAAGCGCTTGGGCCCGATAGCCCCACAGTGGCTAAAGGGATGAACAATCTGGCGGAGCTTTATCGCGTCGAAGGACGATATGCGCAGGCCGAGTCGCTCTACAAACGTTCGCTGGCAATCTGGGAAAAAACACTTGGGCCCGGCCATACGGATGTGGCCACGAGTCTCAATAATCTTGCGCTACTCTACAAGATTCAGGGGCATTATGCGGAAGCCGAACCGTTATATCAACGCTCCCTCGCAATCTGGGAGCAATCCGCCGGACCCGATCATCCTGATGTGGCCATTAGCCTGAATAACCTTGCGGGACTCTATCGCGCACAGGGTAGCTACGTCAGGGCCGAGCCGCTTTACAAGCGTTCGCTGGCGATCTGGGAGCGGGCGCTCGGGCTCGATCATCCTAGTGTCGCCCAAGGTCTGAACAATCTTGCGGAGCTATATATCGCTGACGGCGACTTCACCCTGGCCGAGCCACTTTTAAAGCGTTCGCTGGCGATCAGCGAGGAAGCACTGGGATCCGACCACCCAAATGTGGCAACAACTCTGAATAACCTGGCGAAACTTTATTATGGGGAGGGCAAATACGAGGCGGCTATACCGCTCTTTGAACGCTCGCTGGCGATCTGGGAGAAAGCACTTGGGCCTGATCATCCGCATGTGGCCTTGAGCCTGAATAATCTTGCGAAACTTTATGAGGCCCAGGGACAATACGCGAGGGCTGAGCCGCTCTTTATCCGTTCCCTGTCCATCCTGGAGAGAGCTCTTGGCCGGACGCATCCCAATGTGATCGTAAGTTTAAATAATGTCGCCGAATTCTACAGAAAGTCCGGCAGAGAAATAGAGGCAGCGGCGGTGGAAAGACGAATATTAGCCGCCAATGGAGGAAGCGCTATGGAGCGAGTTTCTGGCGAAATCAGGTGATCACAGATTCACTACAATAGTAGCGGTGATTATGGTCCGGTCGACGGTGCCTGAAAGTGTAACGCTGTAAACGCTTGATTTTACTATTTTAACCTCGTGGCAGAAACTCTGGGAGCTTGCCGGACTCAAAGAATCGAAGCAAAGAAGTTACTGGGCCAGGACGGATTTTGACGATTTTTAAGGCCAATAGGTGTTCTATTAGCCAGAAAAGCGGCGAAATAGGGATCGGCCCCAATGTGTTTACAAGGCTTTTGCAGCCGATTTCCTTTAAGCCCGACAGACTGCTAAGATTTGGCAAGACATTTCATTTGTCTATCTTTCTGAGCCGGATAAGGAGGAGTACCATGAAACACAGGTTCACTCTGGATAACGCCATAGTTAGGTTCGCGGCGCTTGCCGGCATCATGATTTTCGGCTTGATGAGCGTATCTCATGCACAGACTGACAAGGCGGCGGCACCGTCTGGTCCTATGTCTGTACAGGGTACCTTGATCGTAGCGCAGCTCTCACAAAGATGGGGAGACGCCGCGACGGGTCAAAAAGATTTGCCGCCCGAAAGCGCAAGCGCTGCCTCCACACCCGGCACACCCAATCAGGCAAACTCTTCATCAAGCTGGTCATCCGTGGAACAAGCGCCTGGGTCTGGCTCGTGCAGGTACGCCACACCGGAACAAGAAAGTTTTTTTTGCAAGATGAGAAGAATCTTCTATGGCCGCGACTCCTGGGGACCGAACCAGGATATGGATAGTAATATCTCGGCGGGAGGCGCGGGAGGCTAGGATCCATATTCCAGTTTGTGGAGTGTCGACAGCGTCGCATTGATCAGATGAAACAATCATCTCCGCATTGAACCAGATGCGGGCATTCAGATAAGTTCGTAGATCTGTGCAGCATTCGTTTCGCTATTTCGCTGGATTAGCGGAAAAATAGAAAGAGGAATTGTCATGGTACGTTATTCCATTTTGAGAAACGCTGCGATTCAGTTTGTGGTACTTGCTGGTCTCACGATTTTCGCCATGACGACTATCTATGCCCAGGGCGGCGGGGCAGCGGGACAGCCGCCATCCGGACAGGAAGACGCCGCGTCAGGTCAGGAAGGTTCGCTGCTAAAAAAAGATAGCACCACACCCGGGCAGGGCACGCCCGATCAGTCCGGCTCTCCATCCGTCTCGTTACCTTCAGATCAGGAAGCCGGCTTGGACGAGCACCCTCCCCCTAAACCGAAGAGTCTTTTCCAAAAGATTATCACGATATTCTTCGGACGAGACTCGCCCCCCGGACCGAACCGGGATGTGGACACCAATATCTCCGCAGGGGGGGCAGGGGGAGGATAACGCACGCTTGGCAAAACAAAGCACGCGGCAAAGAATCAGGCGAATGTTTCCATTGCGGCCCATTCTCCAAACTTTATTGGATAACACTGATGTCATAATGCTGATCGGATATATCCATACCGGTCAAGTCCATCCGAAAAACCATTTAGATCAACCCCCAGAAGAAACTTAATGACGTAGGAATATTTACTGCGAGATCCCGGCAGGCCCGCAATTGAAAGCACTGACCTCCAGGATAAATACTCAATCCAGCCATACACCTGCCTTAGCTGCAACGGCTACCATAACTGTGACCGGCTTACCTCTTCCATAAAACGCTACATTCAATTATCGGCAACCCTTTTGCCGGTATGGTCTTGCAATCACATCCATCCATCGCTGAATTCTGGCAAAAACAGGGATGGTCTGATTACACCAGCATTTCTTGACAGGTTCTTCACTTCCATTTGACATTCTTTTAACGAATGTTCCAGCATTTTTCACATCTGCGTGACATTTCTTTGACACGCGCCATGCTATTTTTCCTACGAACATGAGTTTCTTTCAAATATCGAAACTCATCGATAAAAATTATTGCAACGACATAATTACAAGGCTCGCAATCTTAAAAACCTAGCCATATTTAATTCTGAAATCCGGAGCATGTGATGAAATCTAGTCTTACATTAACCTTTCTGTCCTGTTGTGTATTTTCGACCTCGCTATATGCTCAGGCTATCGATTTGTATGTGGATACCAAAACCAAACAGATCTATTCCGAGCCCGGGGCTGGGCGTGTACGCATGGGTTCTTTCGAAAAAGTGCCCGACACACCCGCGAAACCACCCGCCAGCGCGGATTCGGGTCAAGCACCGGCCACTGGCAAAGACGCCGGAGTGGCCCAAGCTCCTCAAGGTGCGCCGGTAAGCGCAACTCCTGCGGATAAATCAAAAGGCGTGGTCGCAGAGACGGCGAAAGGAGGGTTTGGCTTCGCAGATTGGAAAGAGAAAGACCCATTCAAGTGGAATCTGAATGGAGACGGTAGCCAGTATCTTAAATTTGGCTTTCTTAACCAGGTCCAGTTACGGTATGAGCAAAATAATCCGGGATCATTGATACAAGGCCAGCCCGTGGATGATTCGACCGACATCGGACTGCGCCGGACTCGTCTCGTCCTGCAAGGACAAATCACTGATCGGGTATACTTCTACACCCAATACGGGATGAATAATTTCAACTTCCTGTCTCAAATGAACGGGAATCGACATATTGAAGCCTATTTTCATGATGCCTTCGGTGAATTGCGGTTGACTGAGGGGCATCAAATGGTTTTTGGGGGGGGGCTCGGCATGTTTAATGGCCTCACCCGCTTCAGTGCCCCTAGCGTCAGTACCATTATGACAATGGATGTCCCGGTTGGTCTTCAGTACACCACGGAACGGACGTCCTTGTTTAATAGGCAGCTGGGCGTCTATCTTCGCGGCCAGATCAGCAAGTTTCGCTATATCGTAGCAGCTAATGATTCGTTTCCGATAACAACCGACGGAATAACGAATGACGGCGCTATTTCCCCCACAGTTTCCAATTTTGCCCAAGTTGGCCATAAAAAGAATTTTACGGGAATGTTCTACTGGAATTTCTGGGAGACGGAACCGAATACCAACCCTTATATGCAGGGAACCTATCTGGGCAAGAAAAGCATACTGAATCTTGAAGCCGGCTTTGCCACACAGAAAGACGCCATGTGGACGGGCACTTCTGCTGCGGACGCTCGATTTCATGATATGACACACTGGTCAGTCGCGGGCTATCTGGATGCGCCGGTGGATAAGGTGAGGGAAACAGCCATCTCCGCTTATATTGGATACACCAGTCTGAATTATGGGCCAAATTATCTTCGCATGAACGGCAATGGCCAGAACTCGGCTAACGGGGTCGGTCCGGGCGGCAGCTTGAATGGAGCAGGCAACACCTTCCCGATGTTTGGTACAGGTGATCTCTGGTATGCGCAGATAGGGTATTTGCTACCCATAGATTGGCTGGGGGGAAAGAATGGCCAGCTTCAACCCTACGCTTCGATAACAAGTGCGAATTGGGAGGCTTTGCGTGATCAAATGAATGTATTTAACTTAGGACTTAACTGGCTGATAAAAGGCCACAACAGCAAGGTTACTTTCGATTGGCAAAATAGGCCGATATTCAATACCGCCGGAAATACGATTGCCAATAGAAATCAATTCGTCTTGCAATATCAGATTGCTTTCTAACAGGTATTTCTCTCTCTCTATTCATTTGATCCCCCGGGCCGGCGAAGCTGGCCCGGGTCATTACATCCGCTCATTTTTCCTCCCGCGGATGCCTTCGCGATATAGTGTCTTCCGCGTACTGAGTGATGAGTCGGCAAGATTAAGATGGGGGCCTGCCACGTTTACGCAACGGTTATAGGCTATAGCCAAAGGGATTCTTTTTGCCTTTCCTGACCCAGGTCGCGTCCGGGTCAGCACTCCGGGTTCCAGTATAATTGGCCTGTTTGGGCGATGTCATTGCCGTGCTGCACGGCGTGCCGTCTTCATGAAATTTGGGCGCGCCTGTGGCATCCAGCTCAATGGTCTCGTCACGCCTTGGACGAGCGGCAGTCCATACCAGCGTGACATCAATAATTGCACCTTGGGCACACTCGACCGAGAAGCCATGGGTCTGCAACGCTGAATTCACGCCAGCGAGTAATCCAGCGAGCCTGCCCGATTCGATCAAATGATTGCGAAAACGGCGCAGCGTGGTTTCATCCGGCGCATTGTCAGAGAAATCCATGCCGCAGAAATGCATGAAATCAATACGCACGCGCAACGCTTCTCCCAGTTCCGAATCCGATAAGTTGTGCCACTGCCCCAGCAATACTGCTTTGAACATGACTAATGGATCTATGACCTCTTGCCCTCCCATCCGGCTGGCATCACATTTGTTGAGTCCCGCAAACCGGTCACGAAGCCCCTCCCAGTCAATCAGCGCGTGTGCTTTCATCAACACGCTATCAGCCCCCGCGCACGCTTCCATTTTCATCGATCCAAAACTCGTTTGCATCGGTTTGCGCTCCCTTCGTTATCCCTCACCTCAAATTCATTCAAACGTAATCAATTCGATTGTGCAGAGTCTTAAAAAACGAATCCGCTAGAGATAAGGCATCCAAGGCAAGCTAGCACAAGTCATGTGAAAAAAGCGTCGCAATGATCTCAAGAATTTGTGAAACCCATCGAGATTGCAACGGCTTGATAGGTGAGGGTTCATAACAATGGCCAGCACCCACCTTACTCCTGGAAACTATTGCACGAATTCGGGAAACCCTTTATATTTCTCACATGAAACAGACTTACTCCACTCTCCCGCTCCGTTTTTTATGCCATCCGCCGCTTGTGGCGAGATCACTGCTGCGCTTTGCGCGCTAACTACTAAACCCCCCTCCTCCAAGTTTTTACCCCCTGTGGAATCTGTTCCCGGATTCTGTATCACAACGTAATTATTCTTTCTGAAACGGAGAAACCAGTGAAAGATCATTTGATTATTTTTGACACCACGCTGCGCGATGGTGAGCAGAGTCCCGGTGCATCCATGACCAGGGAGGAAAAGGTGCGTATCGCGCGACAATTGGAGCGCATGCGGGTGGACATAATCGAAGCCGGTTTTCCTGCCGCATCCAACGGTGATTTCGATGCGGTAAAGGCGGTGGCTGACGCGATTAAGGACAGCACCGTGTGTGGCCTGGCACGGGCAACCGAAGCCGATATCAAACGCGCCGGCGAAGCCTTGCAAGGAGCTAATTCAGCGCGTATCCATACTTTTATTGCGACCTCCCCGATTCACATGGAAAAGAAACTTCGCATGTCTCCAGACCAGGTGATAGAACAGGCGGTGAAAGCCGTGAAATGGGCGCGCCAATACACGGACGATGTGGAGTTCTCCCCTGAGGACGCGGGCCGCTCGGACATTACATTCCTCTGCCGTATTCTGGAAGCCGTCATTAATGCGGGTGCAAAAACCCTGAATATTCCCGATACCGTTGGCTACACCATGCCGGAACAATTTGGCGGACTCATCCATACGCTGCGCGAGCGCATCCCCAATTCCGATAAGGTGGTGTTCTCTGTGCATTGCCACAATGATCTTGGACTGGCAGTGGCTAACTCATTGTCGGCGGTAATGAATGGCGCTCGGCAAGTGGAGTGCACTATAAACGGGCTGGGCGAGCGGGCAGGCAATGCCTCATTGGAGGAAATCGTGATGGCGGTACGCACGCGTCAGGATTTCTTTCCCTGCGAGACGCGCATAGACGCCACTCATATCGTACCAGCAAGCAAGCTGGTATCAGGCATTACTGGCTTTCCGGTACAGCCGAACAAGGCTATAGTCGGCGCAAATGCGTTCGCCCATGAATCCGGCATACATCAGGATGGCGTGCTAAAGCATCGTGAAACATACGAAATCATGCGCGCCGAGGATGTCGGCTGGGGTGCGAATAAGTTACTGCTGGGCAAACATTCGGGGCGCAATGCCTTTCGCAGCCGTTTAGCGGAACTCGGTATCGAACTGGAATCGGAAGAAGTGCTTAATGCCACATTCATGCGCTTCAAGGAACTGGCCGACAAGAAGCATGATATCTTCGATGAAGACCTGCACGCCCTGGTTTCGGAAGATGCCATCACCTTACATGAACACTACAAGCTTTTGTCGCTGATTGCGCATAGCGAAACAGGCGAAACACCGTATGCCAGCATAGTGATTGCCGAAGATGGCAAGGAGTCGCGCGCTGAGTCGGATGGCAGCGGGCCGGTAGATGCCACTTTCCGCGCAATCGAGAAAATTCTGGCCAGTGGCGCCGACTTGCAGCTGTTTTCGGTTAACGCCATCACCAGCGGCACCGATTCACAAGGTGAAGTGACGGTGCGGTTGCAAAAATCGGGGCGCATCGTCAACGGAAACGGTGCGGACACCGACATCGTGGTGGCTTCCGCCAAGGCTTACCTCAGTGCGCTCAACAAGCTGCATAGCAAGCTGGAACGGGCTCACCCACAGGTTTAGCGGCAGAACTGGCGGAGCAGAATAGCTCATCGTAAAACAGATGGAGAGATCAACTACTTTGCTTCAGTGCGCATTGGGCTTTTCCCTCAATCCTGTCAGCTGGCATTTCCGCTCATGAAATCCTCCCAATTTCCGGATTTCGCACATTATGTCCTTGTCCGCTTCTTCCAGCATAACTGCACCCAAGTCGCGGCCAGTCTTACCTTCACTACGCTGCTTTCGCTGGTGCCATTGATCGCTATCGGATTATCCGTGGTGGCCGCATTCCCGGCGTTTGCGGAATATTCTACCCAAATAAAAATATTCATTCTCACCACCATGGTGCCGGAGGCGGCGAACCGGGTCATCGCAGTATACATGCAGCAGTTTGCCGATAATGCGGTACAACTTACTGCCATCGGCACGGCTTTTCTGGGTGCGACGGCGCTTGCTCTGATGCTGACTATCGATAAAGCGCTGAATGCCATTTGGCGTGTAACCCGATTGCGTCCGTTCCTCCATCGCCTGCTTATTTACTGGGCCACGCTGACCATCGGACCGCTATTAATCGGCGCGAGCCTGTCGCTGACTTCCTGGCTAATAAGAATATCCATGGGGCTAACCGAGGATATTCCCGGCATCAAAGTCGCGCTTTTGCAACTGGCTCCACTGCTACTGACAAGTATCGCCTTTTCAATTCCCTATCTCATTGTGCCCAACCGCCAGGTCGCATGGCGTCATGCGATTGCCGGCGGCGTAGCCGCGGCGGTGGGATTCGAGATAATGAAACAAGGGTTTGCATTTTACATTACTCACTTTCCCACATACCAGGCGGTCTATGGCGCGTTCGCCACCGTCCCGATTTTTCTGTTGTGGGTATATCTCTCCTGGCTGATGGTGTTGCTGGGTGCGGTGATTGCCGCTTCGCTCTCGAGTTGGCATTTTTCCGAATGGCGACATGGTCCGGCGGCGCATGGTAGGCGATTCCTCGACGCACTGCGTTTATTGCGAGCGCTCGGAGAGGCTCTCAGGAGCGGAAAGGTTGAAACGTACGCTAGCCTTCATAAGCAACTCATGTTAAGTTTTGAAGAAATGGAACAGATACTTGACCTGATGAACCGTGCCGATCTGGTTCGGCAGGTAAAAACGGGAGGATGGGTTCAGATAATTGATCCCGATAAAATTATGGTTGCAGATATTTATCGGCTGTTTACATTTCGTCCCGAGGCAGTGCGTCCCGCCGCGGCAGGTGATGCAAAGCTGGAGCGGTTGCTCGATGGCATCTCAACCGGCATGAATGAGAAAATGAATGTGCCGCTGTCGCTACTTTTTGCGGAAGAAGCGTCCGGAAATTCGACACCACAGCCGGACAGCATCCTCGCCCAAAACGTCGCCCCACCTGGAATCACCCAGTAAAATGATGCAACGCACACTCGCCATCTTGTTCTGTGTGCTGCTTTCCCTGTCGCCCGGCGCCCAGGCGAAGGGTTTCGTGTTCACGGATTCCACAGGCAAGAAGCTCACTCTCGCCGACTATAAAGGCAAGTGGGTCCTGATAAATTTCTGGGCCACCTGGTGCCCGCCTTGCCTCAAGGAAATTCCTGATCTCGTGTCGCTCTATGAGAGCCGCAAGGATGTAATGGTCATCGGCATCGCGATGGACTACCAAAATCCAAAGACAGTCCTGAAATTCGTTGACTCACTCTCGATTTCTTACCCCATCGTGCTGGGTGACAGAAAAATTGCCGCTCAAATCGGTCCCGTGTCGATGCTGCCAACCACCTATTTATTCGATCCCGCCGGTCAGCCGGCGGCCTATAAGGTGGGGCTAATTTCGCGAGAAAGCATTGAGGAATTCATGCGGGAAAATTCCCCAAATTCTCAGAGTCATCGTCCCGGTGAAACCAGTCAACGAAAGCGCAAATAAATTCATGGGAATTAAGCATGCTCCAGTTTAAGGGTCGCCAATCTGAAGAGAGAATTGAACAAAATGGGAAAAAAGTGGAATATATACGTCAGGCTTTACCTATCTCTTTTTTTAGGAAATCAATAATATCCTGCAAAGGGACAGCCTGAGACCTCTCATCCTGCCGTCCCTGATACTCGACATTTCCCTCCTTCAAGCCCCGCTCACCGATCACAATGCGATGAGGGATGCCGATCAATTCCATATCGGCAAACATTACGCCAGGACGTTCGTCACGATCATCAAACAGAACATCAATGCCGGCATTAACGATTTCCGTGTATAGCTTCTCCGTCTCAACTCTCACCTGCGTATTCTTCTTCAGTCCGATGGGAACAATAGCGACTTGAAACGGCGCTATTGCGTCCGAAAAAACAATGCCGCGTTCGTCATGGCTTTGCTCGATGGCCGCGGCCACAATACGCGAGACACCGATACCGTAGCATCCCATCTCCATTGGCTTTGATTGACCGGATTCATCGAGATAGCCGGCTTTCATCGCTTCCGAATATTTGGTGCGTAACTGGAAAATATGCCCCACTTCTATGCCGCGGCAGATCTCCAGCCGCCCTCCGCCATCCGGAGACAAATCTCCGGATACCACGTTGCGGATGTCCAGCGTATACTCAGGCTCTTTCGCATCACGGTCGAAATTAACGTGAGTAAGATGATAGTTCTCTTCGTTTGCACCACAAACAAAATTGCTCATTACCCTCACGGAATAGTCCGCGATAACCGGAAGCTTTAGGCCGACCGGTCCTATGTATCCGGGGAGAGAACCGGTTCCCGCAAGAATCTCCGCCTCGGTCGCCAATCGGAAATCGGCCAGGAAAGGAATTTTGCGGACCTTCGTCTCGTTAAGATGATGATCGCCGCGCAGCAGCAATAAATACATCCTGTCATTCGCAATCACCGCCAGGGTTTTTACCGTGCATTCGACAGGGAGGTTGAGAAACGCCGCAACCTCCTGACAGGTTTTTATGCCGGTCGTTTCGACTTTCCGCATGATGCCATCCGCCGCTTCGCGTGACTGCGCCGGCCGCAGCGACTCGGCCATTTCGATATTGGCGGCATAGTCGGAATCCGGGCAGAAAACGATGGCATCCTCGCCCGAATCCGCCAGAACATGAAATTCGTGCGAACCGCTTCCGCCTATCGCTCCGGTATCCGCAGTGACTGCACGAAATCTCAATCCCATGCGGGTGAATATCCGCTGGTAGGCATCGTGCATTATTCTGTAAGTCTTCTCCAGGCTGTCAATCCCGGCATGGAATGAATAGGCATCTTTCATGATAAATTCACGTGCCCTCATCACACCGAATCGAGGCCGGATCTCATCGCGGAACTTGGTTTGAATCTGATAAAAAGTAAACGGCAATTGGCGATAGCTTTTGATCTCTCGCCGCGCAATGTCGGTGATAACTTCTTCATGCGTAGGACCAAAGCAGAAATCGCGCTGATGCCTGTCCTTGATTTTCAACATCTGTGGGCCGAATACGTCCCAGCGCCCGGTTTCCTGCCATAGTTCGGCAGGCTGCACCGCGGGCATCAGAAGCTCTACCGCCCCGCTCTTGTCCATTTCCTCCCGCACGATATTTTCAACCTTGCGCAGGACTCTCAACCCCAGCGGCATCCATGTATAAAGGCCGCTTCCCAGACGCTTTATGAGCCCCGCACGCAACATCAGCTTGTGGCTCACCAATTCCGCTTCGGCGGGCGCCTCCTTAAGGGTGGAAATAAAAAAACCTGATACCCGCATGTGCGTTCCGTTATAACAATTGAATTACAATAATTCTACTCTGAAAAACCGCAATCCCGGTTAGTGAAGCCTATTGTTTTTCGGCACAGATTCCAAAGAGGGACAAGCAACCTGAAGCCGCGCTGGAGAGGACTGCTTGTTCAACCCCAAACTGCGTTAAACCTATCGTGGTTGAATGGGTACTGGGCTGGCAAGGGAGCGCAATAAACTCAAAAAGCAAGCGCTAGCCAAATATGGAGTTTATTAATCTCGTGACAGCTTTCAATCTAGGATAAAATATGAAAAAATTTGTCCTCTTGTGACGGATCAAACGGGTGATTGCATGATCGACCGCAACGGATATCGCTCCAATGTCGGTATTATTCTACTGAACTCGAAGAATGAGGTCTTTTGGGGCAAGCGCATCAGGCAGGACTCCTGGCAGTTTCCCCAGGGGGGTATCAAGCCGGGTGAAAGTCCGGAACAGGCGATGTATCGGGAACTGACGGAAGAAGTAGGCTTGCACCCCCGGCATGTCGAGATCATTGGCCGCACACGCGACTGGCTGCGCTATGAAGTACCGGATCAATGGATAAGGCGCGACTGGCGAGGGAATTACAAAGGGCAGAAGCAAATCTGGTATCTTTTGCGCCTGGTCGGACGTGATTGTGACGTGTCGCTGCGTACAAGCGTTCGCCCGGAATTCGACGCCTGGCGCTGGAATCAATATTGGGTGGAATTGGAATCTGTGGTTGAGTTCAAACGCCAGGTCTATCGGCAGGCACTGACCGAGTTGGCTCGCCTGCTCAATCGCACTCCGTTTGATGGCAGCGGTTACGATGGATCCATTCATCCTGGCGGCAGGGAACAGGCGGCGATCGCTCCCGCTAAGCGGAGCGAGTAGATAAAAATGACAAAATTTAGTAAAAGCACATTGTGCGACGTTATCTCCAGCCTGTTAAGGCACTTATGGGCTCCTTCAGAATTCTGAATTTTGTGAGCATCCATTTCATGGATTGCTTGCTCATCCCGTCTGCCGCCTCTCTCACCGCTCCTCAATTGCCGAATGAGAAATATTTTTCTCATATATCGATATGGACACCGGGTTAGATTTTTTTGCTCTCATCTCAATATGAAAAAACGAGCTTGCCTGTAGCGTTGAATTTTTAGAGGCACCCATTATCGCCAAGAGGTGCCCTGACGGATAGTTTGTAGGCGTAATCGGCTGCGCCACTACAGCCGCGTTTTTAGGAGATTACCGATGATAATGCGGACATTAATCATATCGCTGCTATCCATTGGAGCCATTGCCGCCCCAGCCACCGCGCTGGCTGCCAATGAACCCATCCAGCCAATCGAAGCCGCGAAACCAAAGAATGCAGATATGGTGGAGCTGGGCAAGATGCTCTTTTTCGATCCGCGCCTATCGAAATCTGGGTTCATTTCCTGTAACTCTTGTCACAACCTGAGCATGGGTGGTACAGATAATCTGCCAACCTCCATCGGCCACAAGTGGCACGAGGGGCCGATCAGCGCGCCCACGGTATTGAACTCCAGCATGAATCTGGCGCAATTCTGGGACGGCCGCGCCAAGGACCTGAAAGAACAGGCAGGCGGGCCCATCGCAAACCCTGGTGAGATGGGATTCACCCATGAACTGGCAGTGGATGTATTACGCTCAATTCCAGAGTACCGGACCCGTTTCAAGCAATTGTTTCGCTCCGATAAGATCGATATCGGCATGGTAACCGATGCGATTGCGGCATTCGAAGAGACTCTGGTGACACCTGACTCTCGTTTCGATAAATGGCTCAAAGGTGACAAAAAAGCCCTGAATCAAGCGGAGTTGGAGGGTTACAAGCTATTTAAGGAGAGTGGATGCACGGGTTGCCATAATGGCGCTGCGGTGGGTGGCGGCTCATTCCAGAAATTTGGCGTTCATGAACCCTACAAAACGACGAGCAAGGCCGAAGGCAGGTTTGCAGTGACCGGCAAGGACGCCGACCGCTTCATGTTCAAAGTTCCGACCCTGCGAAACGTGGAATTAACTTACCCTTATTTTCATGACGGTGCCGCCGCGACCCTGGAAGAAGCGGTAGACACCATGGGCCGGCTACAGCTGGGCCGCACTTTCAGCAAGGAAGAAAATGCCAAAATCGTGGCGTTCTTGAAGACACTGACCGGAAAGCAGCCCGAGTTCAAACTACCCATCCTTCCACCTTCCACCAATGAAACACCAAGGCCCAAGCCCTTTGGGTAATTAGCACAGGGGTGATACTCGTCGTAGCGTTTCCTGCTTTGCGGGTATAATTTCTAAAACTTGTCCAGGCCGAGAAGTGCGGCCTGGGCAAGCTCAAGCAACAGATAATTCAATACCTTCGATTTCGAGTTACACGCTAACAGGCAATTATTGCCGTGACTGCTTGTAAAAGTAACAGTCATTTTTCCTGTATTGTTTTTAGCCTCCATTAATTCAATTTTTACGAATTAACGTTAAGCAAATTATTGTCCGTCGGGCTGATTCAATTTATTGAATGTTCTTTATTTTACCTTTCGAACAGGAATATGGATTTACTCCTGAAAATCAAGTAGAGTTACTTTTTGAATAATTAAAATATGGAGTCCCCCATGAGCGCAAAAGGGCAATTGTTACAAGACCCATTTCTGAATACATTGCGAAAGGAACATATTCCAGTGTCGATTTATCTGGTAAACGGTATCAAGCTGCAAGGTCATATTGACTCGTTTGACCAGTATGTGGTGTTGCTGAAGAATACCGTCACGCAGATGGTGTACAAGCACGCAATCTCTACCGTTGTCCCCGCCAGGGCGGTTACCATTCCATTTGAGGCGCCCGCTATACCTGATGCTTGATCGCCCTGCGGGTAACACATCCGAAGCTAACGCCGCTGTACTGGTTAGCCTCGATTTTAACGATGGCGATTACGCCGAGAATCTGGAGGAACTACGGCAATTAGCCGCGAGTGATGCACTCGCAATCCGCGCAGTAATCAAGGGAGGACGCTCCCGGCCTGATCCCGCTACATTCGCGGGCAGCGGCAAGGTTGGCGAGATTACGGTGGCATTGGAACAAACCGGCGCATCACTGGTGATTTTCAATCACGATCTATCTCCCGCCCAGCAACGTAATCTGGAGCGGCACCTTGGATGCCGTGTGATTGACCGCACCAGTCTGATTTTAGATATATTTGCCCAGCGCGCCAAAAGCCATGAGGGCAAATTGCAGGTGGAGCTGGCGCAACTTGAACATCTCTCCACTCGCCTCGTACGCGGGTGGACGCACCTTGAGCGGCAAAAGGGTGGTATCGGTTTGCGCGGTCCCGGCGAAACCCAATTGGAAACCGATCGGCGTTTACTCGGCAAACGGGTCAAACTGCTTAAGGAGAAGCTCGCAAAATTGCAGCACCAGCGCGAGTTGCAGCGCCGTTCCAGGCAACGCGCCCAGATGATGTCGGTTTCCATTGTCGGCTATACCAACGCCGGAAAATCCACCTTGTTCAATCGGCTAACCCGTGCGCATACCTACGTCGCCGATCAATTATTCGCCACCCTGGATGCCACCACTCGCAAACTATTTATTCCGGATCACGACTCACTCGTGATTTCGGACACAGTAGGCTTCATTCGCGACTTGCCACATACGCTCGTTGCCGCATTCCGTGCGACGCTGGAGGAAACGGTGCAGGCCGATATATTACTTCACATCGTGGATGCGGGCAGTTCCAATCGGGATGAACAGATTGCCGAGGTGAATAAAGTACTGAAGGAAATCGGCGCCGATTCGATTCCGCAAATATTGGTACTAAACAAGATAGATTTGATGAGTTTATCAGCGGGCGCGACGGGGTATGGGCGCGACGAGTGTGGTAGAATCATGCAAGTTCGATTGAGCGCGAAAACCGGCGAGGGAGTGGAATTCATTAAGCTGGCGCTATCGGAAGCAATGCAACGGCGCATTTCGCAGCGGTGTGAAGGTTCATCAGAAACCGGAAGCTTAATTGGCGGATACGCCGCGCTGAACTACTCTATTGAGTAGACGCAGGCAATCCGGTCTGTAGTTCCACGATAGATGGAATTCAGTTTTTGTACCGATGCGGGTTTGATGGTTGTATCTATTAAACAGAATATAGGAATCATCATGGGATTGAACGATCCTCAGTGGGGGAGAAAAAAAGGTAATTCCGGTCCACCTGATCTGGATCAATTGTGGCGCAATTTTAATAAAAAACTCAATAATCTTTTTAAACGTAAGGGTGGTGCCGGTAACGGGTCAGGCGGTGGCGAAGGATCTGGTGGCGGCACGCCGAGGCGGTATGGCGGTAGCATCGGAATGCTGATCGGAATGCTCTTGCTGATGTGGATAGCCAGCGGATTTTACATTATCAACGAAGGCCAGCGCGGTCTTGTTCTGCGTTTCGGCAAGTATGTTGAAACTACCCAGGCGGGCTTGCGCTGGCATATGCCATATCCGGTAGAAATAGTGGAAACCGTTAATGTGAGCCAGGTTCGCACGGTGGAGATCGGCTATCGCAACAATGTGAGAAGCAAAGTGTTGAAGGAATCGCTGATGTTGACTGACGATGAAAACATCATTGATATTCAGTTTGCCGTGCAATATATCCTCAAGAATCCCGAGGAATTCCTGTTTAACAACCGGGAGCCGGAAAACGCGGTGCTGCAGGCGGCTGAAACCGCCATTCGTGAAATTATCGGCAAAAGCAAGATGGACTTCGTGCTGTACGAAGGCCGCGAGCAGGTAGCGGCAAAGGCGACCCAGCTGATGCAGGGGATTCTCGATCGTTACAAAATAGGGATTGCCATCAGCAAAGTCACCATGCAGAATGCGCAGCCACCTGAGCAGGTGCAGGCGGCATTCGACGACGCCGTCAAGGCGGGCCAGGATAGAGAGCGGCAGAAAAATGAAGGCCAGGCCTATGCGAATGACGTTATTCCGAAAGCCAAGGGTAACGCTGCCCGTCTGCTGGAAGAGTCCGAAGGATACAAGCAACGGGTGATTGTCAGTTCCGAGGGTGATGCCAGCCGTTTTAAACAGGTTCTCGTCGAATATAACAAGGCGCCTGGTGTAACCCGGGATCGCCTTTATCTGGATATGATGCAGCAGGTACTTTCCAGTACGAGCAAAATTCTTGTTGATCAGAAAAATGGCAATAATTTACTTTATCTGCCGCTGGATAAGCTGATCCAGATGAGCGGACCTTCATCACCCACTACTTTAGCGCCCGATGCGATGCCCGCGGCGGCGCCGGAGGCAGCCCCTGACGCCGCTCGTACGCGTGAGGCATTTCGCGGCCGTGAACGGGAGACAAGATAAGTGAAAAACTATACCTCGATGATATTGGGCGCCATTGTTGCCCTGTTTCTTCTTGCCAGCTCATCACTGTATATCGTAGATCAACGTCAGCAGGCGATCCTGTTTCAGCTGGGTGAAGTGGTCGACGTCAAGACTTCGCCGGGTCTTTATTTCAAGATTCCTCTGGCGCAGAACGTACGCTATTTTGATTCTCGTATCCTGACCATGGATACAGCCGAGCCGGAACGTTTCATCACGTCGGAAAAAAAGAATGTACTGGTAGATTTGTTCGTAAAGTGGCGTATTGTCGATGTCAAGCAGTATTATGTTAGTGTTCGCGGAGACGAAATACTGGCGCAGACCCGGCTGTCACAAACGGTGAATTCCAGCTTGCGTGACGAATTCGGTAATCGCACGGTGCACGATGTCGTTTCCGGAGAACGCGACAAGATTATGGAAATCATGCGCCAGAAAGCGGATGCCGATGCCCGTAAGATTGGAGTGGAAGTCGTGGACGTGCGACTGAAGCGAGTAGACCTGCCGCAGGAAGTAAGCGAATCGGTCTATCGCCGCATGGAAGCGGAACGGAAACGTGTGGCGAATGAGTTGCGTTCGACTGGTGCGGCGGAGTCCGAGAAGATTCGTGCCGACGCCGACCGTCAACGCGAAGTTATCCTTGCGGAAGCTTATCGGCAAGCCCAGGAAGTAAAGGGCGCGGGTGACGCCAAAGCTTCTGCAATTTACGCTGAGGCATTCCAGCCGAATCCGGAATTCTATGCTTTTTACCGTAGCCTGGAAGCGTACAAGCAGAGTTTCAAGAACAAAGGGGATATGATGGTTCTGGAGCCCAATTCAGAGTTTTTCAAGTATTTGAAAAATTCGGGCCGCAACCCTAGATAGCATATGGGTGATTCCAATTCCGGTTCCTGGACAGCTTGCCGTTGTACTCTGATGTTCGTGACAGATCTATTGAACAACAAATTGCCACATGCTATCGCCTTATTGTCGCATTCTTGTTTTCGGGTGGCAAAAAAGCTCATATAGCGTTGTGAATTTATCGAGGTGTCTACTGAGGTTGTGGCGACATGTGGGACACTTTGTTGCTTGCATTCGCGCTGATGCTGGTGATAGAAGGGGTTCTTCCTTTCCTGATGCCGGGTGTCTGGCGCGAGACATTCAGGAAGCTGATCGAGGCTGGCGACGGCCAGATACGCTTCATTGGTCTAACTTCCATGCTGGCGGGACTACTGCTGCTTTATTTCGTGAACTAGGAAATCTACCGGGTTTGAAATATCCAAGACAGAATGGCTGGATGAAGATAAGTTTTAACGATCATTCCAGCAGACTTCCACTGAGTCAGACAGCCTGCTAAGTCTCCTGCACCATCACACTTCTGTTAAAACCTAATTGAATCATTAACATGCGTGAGTGGATTCTTCCCGAATACGTCGAGGATATCCTGCCAGCCGAAGCGCTGCGCATCGAGATGATGCGCCGTCGCATTATCGACTGGCTCTTGGTGCACGGCTATGAATTGGTAGGTCCGCCCCTATTAGAATATGTGGAATCCTTGCTCTCGGGCAGTGGTGGCGACACCGATCTACGTATGTTCAAAGTTGTGGATCAATTAAGTGGGCGCATGATGGGGCTGCGCGCGGACATGACACCCCAGACTGCGCGTATTGATGCCCATTTACTGAACCGCAAGGGGATTACCCGCCTATGTTACGCGGGAAGTGTGCTGCATGCCCTGCCGTCGGGGTTGACGCGGACCCGCGAGCCGCTCCAGATTGGTGCGGAGCTTTATGGCCATACCGGACTGGAAAGCGATCTGGAAGTGCAGCGGCTCATGCTGCAGACATTGGCAATTGCCGGTATAGGCGGTATTCATCTCGATCTTGGCCATGTCGCCGTATTTCGTGGCCTGGTCAGGGGCGCGGGAATTCCTGCCGAACTGGAGACAGAGTTATTTGGTGTACTGCAAGCAAAGGATATCTGTGGATTGAAGGAGCTCTGCTCCGGGTTGGGTAAGAATGTGGACGCACATGCGCGGCAGGCGTTGTTGCTGTTGCCGGAATTATATGGCGACGACAAGATACTGGCACTTGCGCGTAAATCGCTGCCGGAATACCCCGAGATCCTATGTGCGCTGGATGGGTTGGAAACAGTGGCGTTGCAATTGAAGCCCATGGTGGATACGCTGGCATTTGATCTGGCGGACTTGCGTGGCTATCACTATCATAGCGGCATGGTATTTGCCGCTTATACCGCCAATTGCCCCAATGCGATCGCCCTGGGTGGACGTTATGACGAGATCGGCAAGGCATTTGGAAGAGCGCGCCCAGCCACGGGCTTTAGTATGGACTTGCGGGAATTGGCTGGGTTGGTAAGATCTGATCTCTATCCCAAGGGAGTCCTGGCACCTTATGCCCAGGGTAACAAAGCACTGGAAGAGAGAATCGCGCAGCTCCGCAGTGAAGGACAGATAGTCGTGGTCGAGTTGCCCGGGCATGAAAACGGACAGGGTGCATTTAACTGTGACAGGAAATTGGTGCTGCAAGATCAGGGCTGGACCGTAATCGGCATCTGATTTGAATTCCGAGCATGTTGATTTGAGAATGCCTGCTCGGAGAGCCGTGGTTTTCATGTCATCCCGACTTAATTGTAAGCTAATTTAAAATTTTACAACATGACAAAAAATGTGGTCGTCATTGGTACTCAGTGGGGTGATGAGGGCAAAGGCAAGGTGGTGGACTGGCTTACCGATCACGCCCAAGGCGTGGTTCGTTTCCAGGGAGGGCATAATGCCGGACATACACTGGTCATTGCCGGTAAACAAACGGTTCTGCATCTGATCCCTTCCGGAATATTACGCGGTGATGTTGCCTGCTATATCGGAAATGGGGTAGTAGTGTCTCCACAGGCGTTGCTGGATGAAGTTAGTATGCTTGAGCAGGCAGGGATCGACGTACAGGGGAGGCTCCGCATAAGTGAAGCATGTCCGCTTATTCTTCCGTGTCACGTTGCGCTTGACAGCGCCCGTGAGGCCGCCAGGGGAACGGGTAAAATTGGTACCACCGGCCGCGGTATCGGGCCCGCTTATGAGGACAAGGTGGCGCGGCGCGCAGTGCGCTTGCAGGACTTGTTTCACCGCGACCGCTTCGCGGCCAAACTGGGGGAGATGCTGGATTATCATAACTTCGTGCTGAAGAATTATTTTCACGCGCCGATAGTGGATTTTCAGCAAACCGTGGATGACACGCTAATGTTGGCGGAACGCATCAAACCAATGATGGCGGATGTGCCGCGACTTCTGTTCGAAGCCAACAAGGCCGGTAATAGCCTGCTGTTTGAAGGTGCACAGGGAACATTGCTTGATGTGGATCACGGTACTTACCCTTTTGTTACATCGAGTAATTGCATTGCCGGTGCGGCAACGACCGGGAGCGGAATTGGCCCGCAAATGCTGCATTACGTATTGGGCATCACCAAGGCGTACACGACACGGGTGGGTGCCGGACCCTTTCCTACGGAATTGGACGACGATGTGGGCAAGTATCTGGCTAAGCGTGGCAAGGAGTTTGGCGCAACCACGGGACGCCCTCGCCGTTGCGGCTGGTTCGATGCCGCCGCGTTAAAGCGCTCCATTCAAATTAATGGGGTATCGGGGTTATGTGTTACCAAACTGGACGTACTGGATGGCGTGGAGACGCTGCGGCTCGGTGTGGGTTATAAGGTGATTGGCAATGGCGAAGGCGAAAGATTCAGCAGTATCCTGCCGGTAGGCGCGGATGAACTGGCCTATTGCGAACCGGTCTACGAGGAGATGCCAGGATGGAGCGACTGTACCGTGGGAATTAAAAACTTGGAACGACTGCCCAAAGCGGCGCGAAATTACCTCAAGCGCATGGAAGAGGTATGTGAGGTTCCGATAGACATGATATCAACCGGGCCGGACCGGGAAGAGACGATTGTGCTGCGGCATCCATTTGAATAATAACTGTTATAGCCGGTATCGTAATCCGGTCCTTCACCGCGGATCAAACGCTATTCTATAACGGATATTTGTATGCCAGACCAGCGTGCTATGCTGAATGTGCATCTATTCTATTAATCGTGGCGTGTTGGTGCCCCGCCGCCGGTAACTACCTTTTTAGATCCGTTTTGTGGCGAAGCCGATCTTGCATCACCCTACGATACGATTTGGATGAACGCCTACACCATACGCATAGCAAATTGGCAAGATGATGGCTTGGCACTGCGTGGGGTGCGCGAAACGGTGTTTGTTCACGAACAGCATATCCCTGTGGAATTGGAATGGGATGGGCTCGACATGAATTGCCTGCATTTGCTTGCGGTGGATTCGGCGAAAAATGCTATCGCCACGGCTCGCCTGTTGCCAGACGGCGTTATTGGACGCATGGCGGTGCTTAGGGAGTGGCGCGGTAGGGGCGTAGGCGGCGCCCTATTGCTGCGGCTATTGGAAGAAGCGAGGAAAAGGGAAATTCAGCAGGTAACCTTGAATGCGCAGCAATACGCCTCCGGATTTTATGCCAAATTCGGCTTCCAGATGGCCGGAAAGAAGTTCATGGATGCGGGAATCCCCCACATAAGAATGAGCTTATGGTTATCCTAGGTCTGGTTGATTGGATAGAACCGAAGTATCTTCTTTGGAAGTAACATTTTACTGCTTTTGCCCAAAGTTGCCAGATTGATACGCAACTAAATCGGCATCAGAACGGCAACATGAAATCGAGCGATAAGACGACCTGATCCTTATGTCCGCCAAAAGGCCGGTAGTCTACACCATGTAAGCCATCTGCCGCATCATACCGGACGTTCGGGCGAACGTTAAATTGTTTCATCGCCTTCCAGTCCATCTTCAGCGTTCTTGCTGCCTTCCAGTTCATGCCCAGGGTAACCGCGTAATAATCGGCGGGAGCACTGGTGGCGTTGCCGAACCGGCCCGATCCCAGCGCATAGCTCAGTCCTTGATTGTTGGTGGCAGCACTTACGCGACCGGGAGAAAAAACACGGAAACCGTCTCTATCGCGAAACCACTCGGCACGGACGCCTATCGATAGATCAGGCGTGATGTCATAGTACGTGTGCGTGTTGATGCCATACCACTCGGCATTCTGGACCACCCCGTTCACCAAAACCCCTCCGGCATAACCATGGTCGTGTTGCAAGACGAAATTTGTATTGGGCGTGATCCGGTGTTTCAGCACGATGCTGTACATCCCCCACGGCTCGTTGCTTCGTGTGGAAGTCTGGGCGTAAGTCCCGCTGATATTGGCTGAACTCCCCAGGTCATCGCTGGTCCAGGTGATACCAGCCAGCCCCCCCCAATTACCCAGTTGTTTATCAAAACCGCCATCCCACCCACCGGTAGCGCTACCGGTGGTCGTGCCTCCCATAAGCATCCAGTTCTTGTTGATATAATAGTTACCCAATGCCCCGGTATGGGTAAAGGGTTCACCATACTGCATGGTGTAGGCATGGGAATAGAAGAAATTGTTGGGGGCCGGAACCGACTCATAACCGATTGGCGTATAGAAATGGCCGACCTTGACGTTCAGCCCATTACCGACTGGCACATAAACTTCCGCATAGGCCTGCGGAATCGCGATCCCATAGTAACGCGTCGAGGCACAGCACAAATCAAGATCCCAATTGCTTCTGGCCAGGGGTTGTCCGGAATTCACATCAAATGCGGGAACGCCATACGCCTGCGTAAAAATGGCATCCGTACCAAACAAGACATCGAAACGTCCGCCGAAATCCCACTTACTGCCTTGCGCTACCACCGCGCGCTCTAAGAATATATTAAACTGATTCAACTGAAATCGATTGGCTTGATCACCAAAAGTAACCGGACCATTGAACCCGTCAATATGGCTTGGATTGAAAGTCGCTCCGCCATTGATCCATCCGCCTACCCTTATGCCGCTTTTTTTAAAGAAATCCACTACAGAATTGGATCCGGTATCGGCTGCGGGACCGGCTGCGATATTGGCTGCTGCAGCGTTATCGGCCGCGGTATTGGCGGCATAAGCTGCGGGATTAGCCTGGGCTTCGGTCAAATGCATGACCGTTGCAAACAAGCTACCTACTATAAAGGCAACCCGCATCTGGACTCTGCGTTCTGGCAGGCATGTCATGTTGGATCCCCCCGGAAGAAACACTACAGTTAGAATTGGTATTGTCTTCGAAACGTAACATGATATATATTAATTTATTGTGAAGAAATTGTGATTAAATTGTGAAATTACGAGATTTAGTATCCCTAAGGTAAAAATGAAACTACCGTATGGGCAAATTACTGGCCAGCGCATGATTATCGTCGTGTTTATCTGAACCAACATGCATGTATGGCGTTAACTGTTTATTATCCCTCAGCGAAATGGTAGAACATGTTTCATGAAATTTTCCTGATGACCCCCGATTCGATTACCTTGTTTCTTTTTTTATGTTGTGGTGGGTGATTATTCTCCCGTCGCAGTACGCAATATCGCGAGCAACAGGTGAAGTGAACGATTCAAATTCGGCAACCTGCCGGAATTAAAGGATTGGAGCAAAGAGATGGACAGGCAAGGGGCAGATTTTGAGGATTTCTTGAAGGCCGATAATTAATGCCCATTGGTACTCCAGATCCGCGTGGGCCGATGCGGCTGCGTGAAATTCCGCATGATGAAAATTTACATTTTTCGGGAAAGGAAACTGACTCGAACGGATTAGCCCATGTTGGACGTGAGCTTGAACCGGCACACGTTTCCGCCACGCGCCATACATTCATCGTGCTCAACCTTGCTGTCGGTAAAGTGTTCCATCAACCCCCTATCCAGGTGGCAAATCTCGAGATCCTTGTTAGCCATGGTGTGAAATACACAGTTATCAGCCTCGATTATCGCCTCACCCCCAGACACTGTCGTATTCCTTGCATTATACCCAAGCTGGTCCATTACTTCGGTGAGCTTCTCAACCTTCTCTTTGTGCGTGGTCAAGTGGGGATACTGGCTGCGTATCTGCTGCGCAACATTCGCACCAATTTCATTCATGCGCTTACCCATGTTTTCCATCCCTTCTTCGCGCCGAACCGACGCCACCACCAACTGTGCCAGCCAGGAATATTGACGCGGAGACATCTCCTTACCAAGCTCGGTCAGGATATAAAGCTGCTGCGGTCGCCCTCCTCCGGAGGGGCGCGTCGTGCCGATCGTCACCAATCCCGCAGCTTCCAGGGAGGCAAGATGCTGCCGCACCGCGTTTCGCGTAATCTCCAGCCCTTTTGAAAGCTCATCCACACTCAAACCTGGCTTGCTGCCACGCAGCAATTTAAGCAATTGTTTCTGTCGTTCACCCATATCAGTCGTCCTGCGCTTTTAAATAATTAAAGCTCATTGATAACATAATACAACATAAGTATCAACACAATACGATTCAATGATACTTATAACATAAAATAATTGACAAAGTGTCATTAGTCTATTAAAATAGATTCTAATAAATAACGAATCTTGCGCAAATTGCTCAGATTTATAGGAGAAGCCGTTATGAAACTAAAAACCTGTTTCGCAGCTTTCTCCCTCGGTTTATTGGCTGCCTGCGCTCAGATAACCCCTCACGAGGCTATTCAGAATGCAAATATTCGTAAGGCTGTGCAGAATGCCAGAACACGTAGCGATCATGACGCGCTGACGAATCACTTTGTAGGTGCCGCAAGGCAAATGCAAATAAAGGCCGAGGAGCAAAAGAAATTACTAGAGCACTATGAGGAGAAAAGTTATCTCTATGGCCGACGGGCCCAGGATTTAAAATCTCATACGTGGGCGCTAGCACGCAAATATGAGGAAACCGCAGAAGCCCACGTGAAGGAAGCGGCTGTTCATCGACAAATGGCGCTGGAAGCGGCGCAACATAATTACGCCGCGCGTGATGAATGATTGCCTAAGAGCACGCCTAAAATGATGAGAAACCGCGACTTTCGCCTCTCAATCAATGTTCAGAAAGGAATGGTGGCGTCCACGGAAAACAGGAATTGATCCTTTCTGCTATCGAAAGGCCGATAGGACTGATCGATGCCATCCGCCCTGTCATAACGAATGTTGGGACGGATATTCAATTTTTGCATCGGTTTCCAGTCAACTTTGAGTCTTTTTGCCGGTTTCCAATTCATGCCCAGGGTGACTGCATAATAATCAGCAGGCACCGCGGTGGGCGCAAAAGCACCCGCAAAACTGAATCCCGTGTGATTGGTAGCGGCAAGTACCCGGAATGGTGAAAAGACACGGAAACCATCTCTGTCATGAAACCATTCTCCACGGACACCTATAGACAAATCTTCCAGTAAATCATAATACAAATGCGTGCTGATACCATACCATTCCGCATTTTTAGGTGAGCCATTCAACAAAACGCCCCCGGCATAACCGTGTGTGTGGTGCAAAACAAAGTGTGTTTTGGTCGTGACCCTATGTTGCAGCACGACGCTGTACATACCCCAGGGTTGATTGCTCCGTGTGGAGGTCTCGGCGTAGGTGCCCGTGACATTAATCGAGCTTCTCATATCATTACTGGTCCAGGTAATCCCGCCTAACCCCCCCCAGTTACCCAACTGCTTGTTAAAACCCCCGTCCCATCCACCGGTTGCGCTGCCAGTGGTTGCGCCACCCATAAGCGACCAATTCTTATTGATTGAGTAATTACCCATCAACCCGGTATGGGTAAACGGTTCACCATTATTAAAGGTATAGGCGTGAGTATAAAAGAAGTTGTCAGGCGCGGCGACAGTCTCATAACCGGTTGGCGAGTAAAAATGGCCTACCTTGAGGTTCAGGCCGTTACCAACTGGAACGTAGACCTCCGCATATGCCTGCGGGAGTGCGATACCGTAGGTACGAGTCGAAGAACAGCACAAATCCAGATCCCAGTTTCCCCTGTTCAATGGTTGCCCGGAATTTACATCAAAGGGAGGAATACCGAAAGCCTGGGTATAAATAGCATCGGTACCAAACATGAAATCAAAGCGGCCCCCGATATCGAACGACTTACCTTCGGTTAATACGGTACGCTGTATGAATATATTAAACTGATTCAGTTGAAAACGATTCGCCCGGTCAGCGAAAGTGACGGGGCCATTGTAGCCATTGCCCGGAAAATTTGGATTGAAAGTCGCTCCGGCGTTGATCCAGCCTCCTACCTTTATGCCGCTGTCTCTGAATAAATTGACCAGGTTATTAGCATAAGTGTTATTCGCGTAAGCACTGCTGACTGTCATAACAATTGATAACAGACTGCCTGCTATGGCAAATACCATCCGGCTTCTGCATTTGGGCAGACATTTCATTTGTGAATTTCCTTAGTTCCCTAGACATAAGGACCTGATAAAAAAGAAATCATTATTATTTTTAGGGTGCGCTATTACACAATACTAATCCACCACCACTTCTCTCAAACATAAAAATACATTCATTCATAAACTGCCGTTCCGCCGGAACCGTCCATCCGGATCCCGGCTTACCGAAATTAAAAGGAATCGTAGCATCCCTATGCAAGAAACAATTTATACGCCGGATTGCTGCTTTCATCCCAGTAATGATTATCCATCCCCTTGAGAAATGCCTTGAACTCGGCTTTCTCTTCTGGAGGCACTTCCATACCCACTAGTACCCGGCCGTAGTCGGCACCATGATTGCGATAGTGGAACAGGCTGATATTCCAGTGATGACCCATGCTGTTCAGAAATTTCATCAGCGCTCCTGGGCGATCGGGAAATTCAAAGCGGTAGAGGAGCTCATTTTTCACTTCCCGGGCACGCCCTCCCACCAGATGGCGTATATGCAGTTTTGCCATTTCATTGTCGGTTAAATCTTCCGTGCGCAGGCCGCTTTTCTCCAGGCTCCTGATCAATTTTGTCGCTTCATCGCGGTTGCGTACCGATACCGCCACAAATACGTGCGCTTCTTTCGGGTCAGCGTAACGATAGTTGAATTCAGTAATACTTTTTGTACCCAGCATGGCACAAAATTTCCTGAAGCTGCCTGGCTGCTCGGGAATGGTAACCGCCATCACCGCTTCCCGCTGTTCGCCCAGTTCCGCTCGCTCGGAAATATGACGCAGCCGATCGAAATTCATATTTGCACCCGAGGCAATCGCAATCAGATTTTTATCGCGAATATTTTCTCGCTTGGCATAAATTTTCGCGCCAGCGATCGAAAGTGCCCCCGACGGCTCCAGGACAGTTCGAGTATCCTCGAACACGTCCTTGATCGCAGCGCAAATGGTGTCGGTATCCACCAGGATGATTTCGTCCAATAGTTCACGACACAAGCGGAAGGTTTCCACGCCCACTTGCTTCACCGCCACGCCATCCGCGAATAGCCCCACCTGGGCAAGCTTGATTCGGCGCCCGGCACGCAACGACTGGTACATAGTATCCGCATCCACAGGCTCGACGCCGATAATCTTGATTTCCGGACGCAGTCTTTTCACATAGGCGGCAATGCCGGAAATAAGGCCGCCGCCGCCTATCGGTGCAAATATGGCGTGAATAGGACCGCTATGTTGGCGCAGGATCTCCATTCCAACGGTACCTTGTCCTGCAATGACATCAGGATCATCGTAAGGATGCACAAAAGTCACGCGTTTCTCTGTTGCAAACTTCAATGCGTGAGCATAGGCCTCATCGTAGGAATCGCCATGGGTAATCACGGTCGCGCCACGCGCCTCTACTGCCTGCATTTTGATTTGCGGTGTGGTAACAGGCATCACAATGGTTGCCCGGCAATGAAGCCGCTGCGCCGCGAGCGCCACCCCCTGTGCATGATTGCCGGCGGAAGCGGTCACCACGCCACGCTTGAGCATCGCAGGAGAAAGTTTGACCATTTTATTGTAGGCCCCGCGCACTTTGAATGAAAACACCGGCTGCATGTCCTCGCGCTTCAGGAATAGGGAGTTGTGAATGCGCGCAGACAGATTGGATGCCAGCTCCATTGGGGTCTCTTCCGCCACATCATAAACCTGAGAAGTGAGAATTCTTTCGAGATAATCGTTTTTCATCGCTGCGTATTTTCGCAAAGTCGGAAACTGGGGATTTTAGCATGCCGAGGGCGCCCTAGCAGCCAGTCCGACTTGAAGTATCGAAGTAAAAGGTGACAGGGCGAGAACAGATTTTGACGGCTTTGAAGCCCATAATTGTTCTATTAGCCGAAAAAGTAGCGAAATATGAACCCGCCGGAAACCTTGCAGCCGATTTTCGTTAAGTCCGGCAGGCTGCTGGACAGCCCGCCACATTGTTATAATTGACGGATAGGATTATCCTAAACTTATTCTCACTCACACAATAATACATCATGACGCAAGACGAACAGAAACGCGCGGCCGCCCAAGCCGCTATTCAGCATATTCCCACTGGTTGCGTGGTTGGAGTGGGCACCGGTTCCACCGCAAATTACTTCATAGATGAACTGTCTAATATCAAGCATAAGATCGACGGTGCAGTGGCAAGCTCCGAGGCAACAGCCCAGCGCCTGAAGGGACACGGCATTGAAGTGATTGATCTGAACAGTATTGATGCACTTCCGGTATATGTAGACGGCACAGACGAAATTACCGAGCATCTGGCCATGATAAAAGGGGGTGGCGGCGCGTTGACGCGCGAGAAAATCGTCGCCGCTGTGGCTAAAAAATTTATCTGCATAGCGGACCAGGGTAAGCTCGTGCCAGTGCTCGGCAAATTTCCGCTCCCGGTGGAAGTGATCCCTATGGCCCGCGGCTATGTGGCACGCGAGATCACGCGACTGGGAGGGGAACCGGTACTGCGCCAGGGATTTATCACGGACAACGGCAATATAATCCTGGATGTGCATGGCTTAAAAATTCTGAACCCCGTTGAGCTGGAGGCAGCCCTGAATCAGATAACGGGTGTAGTGACCAATGGTCTTTTCGCGAAGCGCGGCGCCGATGTGTTGCTGTTGGGCATTGATGCCGGCATCCGGACGATTGTTATCTGATCTGATGTAATCGGAAAGCAACAAAACTGTCACAACTTGCGAGTATCATTTTTCGTCTCTTCTAACCAGTCAGGTTACGCCATGGCAAGCAGTGAACATACATCCAAGCAGTTTGACACTGATCTTGAGGCAGTGCGCACGCGTGTGCTGCATATGGGCGGATTTGTGGAAGAACAGATCGAAAAAGCCATTGAGGCGCTTACCAGCGGTAACGAAGGCCTGATCGAGAATATCGTTGCCGATGACCACCGGGTGAATGCGATGGAAGTGGCAATAGACGAAATTTGCAGCCAGATCATCGCACGCCGCCAACCTGCCGCCGGCGATTTACGCATGATTATGACGGTCATCAAAACCATTACCGATCTGGAACGCATTGGCGATGAAGCGGAAAAGATTGCACGCATGGCCAAGCTAATTTACGCAGCTGATCGCATGCATATGCCACGGTTTGTCGAGATCAGGCATGTTGCCAATATCGCGATGGACATGCTGCACAAATCCCTGGATGCATTCGCTCGCCTGGATCTGGCGGCGGCCGCCCGTGTCGTGCGCCAGGATGAACAGGTCGATGAGGAATTCCGCTCCATCATGCGTCAGCTCATTACCTTCATGATGGAAGATCCACGCAAAATTTCCACCGCGCTGGAAATCCTGTTTGTGGCAAAAGCGATTGAACGTATTGGCGATCACGCCAAAAATATGGCGGAGTACGTAATCTATATGGTTAAGGGCAAGGATGTGCGGCATGTGACGGTTGAAGAGATTGAACGTGAAGTCAGAGAGTAAATCTGTCTAGCAATAATTCTGAATCGGAAAGCCATGCTCGAATATTCCACCCTTGCGGCAGTAGACCTTGGCTCAAACAGCTTTCGTTTGCAGGTAGCGCGAGTGGTAGGCAAACAGATCTATCCGCTGGACAGCTTACGCGAAATGGTACGGCTCGCCGCCGGCCTGACTGTCGACAAGCGGCTGGACGAAGATTCCCAGGCACGCGCATTGGATTGCTTGAAACGCTTTGGTGAGCGTCTGCGTGGTTTTCCACCGCACTCCGTTCGAGCAGTCGGAACAAATACGCTAAGAGTCGCAAAGAATGGATCGGCTTTTCTAAAAAAAGCGGAAGCTGCCCTCGGATTCCCGATCGAAGTTATCGCGGGGCGCGAGGAAGCACGGCTCATCTACCTGGGCGTCGCGCGCAGCCTGCCAGCCTCCACCAGCAATCGTCTGGTTATGGACATCGGCGGAGGCTCTACCGAATTTATCATCGGCAGACGGCTGAAGCCCGTTAAACTGGAAAGTCTCTATATGGGCTGTGTCAGTTACAGCCTGCTTTTTTTTCCGGATGGCAAGATCACCAAAGGTGCGATGAAGCGGGCTGAACTCGCGGCGCGAAGCGAAGTACAGGCTATCGCCGCCGAATTCTCCAATACCCATTGGCAGGATGCATTCGGCTCGTCCGGCACCGCGCGCGCACTGGGTGAAATAATAGAACTGAACAATCTCGATGCAAGCGGTAGCGATGGTGACATCACCCCGGAAGGGCTGGACAATTTTCGCGACTATCTGCTCAGGGCTGGCGATATTAAAAAGCTGGAAATTGCCGGATTGCGTACTGACCGGGCGCCTGTCATCCCTGGCGGGTTCGCCATCATGTCCGCCGCGTTCTCCGAGCTAGGCATTCGCCGCATGTCACAGGCTATGGGAGCATTGCGCCAAGGCGTACTCTATGATTTGCTGGGACGTTTCCATAATCAGGATATGCGCGAAATGACCGTGAGACAATTCATGCAACGTTATCGGGTGGATTCCGCTCAAGCGAGGCGAGTGGAAACGTCAGCGCTACTGCTGGGAACGCAATTGCTGACGGCTTTTCCTGATGACATGGAAGAAATGCTGCAAAGCCTGTCATGGGCGGCACGGCTACATGAAGTCGGTATTTCAGTGGCTCATTCGGGCTATCACAAACACTCAGCATATATCCTCGGTAACGCGGATATGCCCGGCTTCTCACGGATGGAGCAGGAGCGCCTGAGTCTGCTTACGCTTGCTCATCGGGGCCTTATCGGCAAAGTGCGGGGGGTTGTTGTCGAACCGCTGGATTTTGCCCTGCTGTTCGCGCTGCGTCTGGCAACATTATTTCACCGCAGCCGCTGCGATATCGAGTTGCCTCAGCTCAATGTGCGTATGGACAATACGGAATTCGAGCTGATTACCGAGCAGGGATGGCTGCAACGCAATCCGTTAACCGATACCGCGCTGTCCGCCGAAATCGAAGAATGGGCGACTCTTGGCTTTAATTTCCGTATCAAGGAACGGCTGGAAGGAAACATGGGCTGTAAAACAGTCAGAAGCACAATCGGTGTATAGCCCGGATAAGGTTGATGGCATCCCATTCAAAAAAGAGATCCACTAAAGCAGGATTGCCGCCGGGCACACTGGTGCATATTGGCAAAAAGAAAAATGTCACCCCCCACATCATTTTGCTCGACTATGACGACAATGGTGTACGCGAGTCAGAGATAACCACTGCGGATCTGGCTGATAAAACCAGGTTTGCGCACGGTATCCAGTGGATCAGCGTTCATGGATTGGGTGATACCCGCATGATGGAACAAATCGGTGCTTGTTTTGACCTCCATCCATTGGTGCTGGAGGACATATTCAACACCGACCAGCGTTCCAAGCTGGAGGATTACGGCGATTATCTCTACGTGGTGCTGAAAATCTTTAGTTGTGAATACAACGGAACGGAAGAAAGAATAGATTCAGATCAGATCAGCCTGGTGCTGGGAAAAAATTTCGTACTATCGTTTCTTGAAACGGACGATACCCACTTCGGGGCGGTGCGTGAGCGATTACGTGCCGGCAAAGGCCAGATCAGGCAGTCAGGCGCGGATTTTCTGATGTATAGCCTGATCGATTCCATTGTTGACAGCTACTTCGTCACTCTTGAGCAGTTCGACGAGAAAACTGAAGTGCTGGAGACAGAGTTGATAACCCGCCCTCAACCCAGTACCCTGCATTCAATTTACCGCCTGAAGCGTGAAGGGGTTTTCCTGCGAAAATCGCTGTGGCCGCTACGTGAAGTCATCAGTTCATTGCAACGGGGGGATTCGCCGCTGTTCACCCGCAATACATTACTTTATCTGCGGGACGTATACGATCACATCATTCACATTATCGAGTCGGTCGAGTCCTTGCGCGACTTGACAGCGGGAATGCTCGATATCTACGTGTCCAGCGTGAGCTACCGCATCAGTATAGTGATGAAAGTTCTCACCGTTATCACCACCATATTCATGCCGCTGACATTGATTGCCGGCATCTACGGCATGAACTTCAGGCACCTGCCGGGACTCGAATGGGAGTGGGGGTTTTTTGTGGTGCTGGGGGTTATGGTCACAATCAGCGTGGGAATGCTGGCCTTGTTTCGCTGGAAGAAATGGTTGTAGCAAAGTGAGCGGCCCAAACTTGGAAACCATTGAATAGATCCTCGCGGAACGTGTCACCCGCCCAGAGCGGAAAGCTTGGTCAGAAGTTCGTTAAAGCTCGAATACCTGCCCGCGCTTCAATCTTTCCGGTTTGAATTCTCCTGCCGCTGTCTCAATTTCCGCCATCGTGGCATCCTCATTGCCGGGTTCCATATGCGTAATCAAAAGACGTACCGTTTTATTGAGTTGATCTAAACCCTTTGCCAGCAGTTCCGGGCGCATATGGCCAGAGGCCTCCGCGCCCGCCGTGTTGTAGTTGAGAAACGTTGCCTCGATCATCAGGTAGCGCAGATTGCTGATTGCATTCAGCGCATTCCAGAACGGCTCATGGTAGGTTGTATCACCACTGAAGACAAAGCTTGCCTTGCCGCTGTCAAGTTGATAGGCCACACCAGGCACAGCATGCCGCACCGGCAGTGGAGTGATTTTTCTTCCTGATAACTCCACTATCTGTCCCACCACGATGGGCTCGAACACGACATAGGGTTTCTCCGGCGAAGGCAGGATGGTGTAATCCGGCCAAAGCCGAAAATTGAACATATCTTGCTTGAGTATGGCGATTGTTTGAGGAAGGGCATAAACCGTGAGTGGCATATCCCGGCGCGGCCCCACAACGTCAGCCAGCATCGGCAGCAGTGCTACATGGTCAAGATGGGAGTGGGTAAGAAATACCGTATCAATCTGCAGCATCTGGCTCACCGTTAAATCACCCGCGCCAGTACCCACATCAACCAGAATGTCATCGTCCAGCATCAGGCAAGTGCTTCTTAAATCCGCCGCCACACCGCCAGTGCATCCAAGTATGGTTATGCGCATTTTACCCTCCGATCCTTTTAGATTAACTGCTAAAGATTGAAACCAAACCCGGCAGTTAAACGCTTATTTTTCACTCATTCTCAAGTTCGGCGCTATGCTCCACAAAGATTTTCTGCATCGTTTGATTTTCACCTTCCAGTCAGCTTGTCACGACCCGATGCAGGTTAAAGATTAACGTGCCTAAACCTCCGTTGAAGCGACCTCTTCCCATAATAGTACTTTAAGGCCGTGGATGCGTGCCCAAAAATCGAGCAAAGCGCGCCACACGCGTGGAGCATCCGATAAAACCCAGACTTCGGCGACGCGCTTGTCGGCACGCCAGCCTCGCAGCATGAGCTCTATATTGAAACCATGCCGCATTTGCAAGCACGGAATCAATCGCGCGGGGCGCATTGGCGCAAGCCAATGAACGTATCCTCCTGCGTGAAACACGTTCTCGATTGCATCCATGAGATTCGGGGGGAAATGCGCCGGTATGGAATTACCTGAGAGAAGCAGCACATTGCGCCGTGCATTGGGATAACGCGAGTAGTAAAGATTGCGGTTGCGGCGTGCCAGTTCCCTGAATGCGCGCCCGCGTCCGAACGACCCGCCGCCTTTATGGTATATATGAGCATCGGGATGCACGCCGAGGCGCCACCCCCCCAGATCTAGCCGCCGGCCGAGGTCTATGTCCTCATAATATCCTCGACCGAATGCCGGGTCGAAACCACCGATCTCCAGAAAAACGTCGCGCCGAACCAGAAACGCGTGGCCTTGCAGGCGCTGCGTTGGAATGTAGCCACCGGGCCTGCGCAAATATTGCTCCAGATCATGCTTGGCGTAGTCGTTGCCAGCGGGAATGATCACCGCAAGCTGCGGGTCAGTCGCTAGCGCCGTATACAACAGCGGCAGAAAATTTTCGCTGACTTCGACATCCGAGTTGAGCACCAACACACAGGATGCGCTGGATCGCTTAATCGCTTCGTTTACAGATGCTCCAAAGCCCTGGTTTTTTGGCGCGTGATGGACATGGATATGCTCATAAGGCAAGCTATCAAGCATCTGACGTGTTTCAGGGTCGGATGCATCATCCTGAATATAAATATACTCTATGGACCGCCCGAGGCAAGTCACGACGGAATCAATGCAGCGCCGCGTCAGTTCGGGCGCGTTATAGACCGGGATTACCACGTCAATGGAGGGGTTGGACAAAGGCATAACCGACGACGGGATCGGCATGACGCTTAGTAATTTCCTTGAAAAAGACCCGGCCACGTCATGAGGTCATCCAACGGCGAGATTCACGGCACGTTCGTCCGGACAAGACTGATCCTGGCTGGCTGGTGGCCGCCCTTGCCCTTCCAGCAACGCCACATAGCGGGATAGTACGTCCGGGTCTCCCACATCGATCATTTCCTTCACAAAGCGCTGGTGGTGCGC